>DASYPF010000119.1:0-9621 GCA_036006905.1 Acidobacteriota bacterium | reverse complement strand
AACCGCACGTCAGCGTGGGCTTTCACGCTGGCAGATGCCGGTAAACGTAGGCGGCCCCATCCGTTGACTTGCGGAAAGGGAGGGGGAGGGATGATCGATTGGAAAAATATAGGCACATCCCGGATGCTATTAGCAGGGATCTCGTACATTCTGCTGAAATTGCCCTCCGTGACTAGCGTTCCGTCATCCTGGAAGATCTCAAGATCGGCGGTTTGCATTACATTTGATAGGTTTAGGAAGACAAATGCGGTCTGCCAGTTGGTATTGCGAGGAAGATCAGGTCGCGTCACAAAACCAATCGTCACGATTGGCAATATCAGTTCTTGAGTATTAGACTGCGCTAGACATATTGGTGAGAGTGCAATTGCCAGCAGTAGACCTACTAAAGCCTGCCGTAGAGAAATCATAATACCTCCAACAACTCGTGACTTTCATTCTAACTTAAAGGCCATCCTGTCTCCTGCCTCCTGCCGACTACCGAGCGATCTGCCCGACCGCCAATGTGATCCACGCTGGTTAGGTTGGCAGGTGCATTCTTAAGATGCCGCAACTCCAGCAAAAGTCGCATTGCCTCGGCGTCAGAGAGCCCTTCTCGGAACTCTGGTCATTCGTCATTCGAACTTCGTCATTCGCAATTTCCCCCTGCCTCCTGCCTACTGCCCACAGCCGTCTGTTGGTCTACCACACGGGCCGCGTCATCTTCATCAGCTTGCCTGTGAGCCAATGACTATGGGATGCAAGTTGAAAGGTTCGGTCCAGCACCCAGGGACGATCAGCCAGCCGTCGCAAGCGAGCACAATTTTTGTAGCAGAGCTCCAGGTCAGCGCGGACTTTCCTGTTAAAACGTTCCCTTACTTGCGCGTAAGTCCCTCTGCCGGCGAGTTCTTGCGCCAGCAGGGACGCCGTTCTCAGCGCAAATGTCATTCCTTCCCCGGTGAACGGATCAATCATCCCGGCGGCATCCCCCAAGTGAATCCAGGGCGTTGCGGCCGACTCTTTCAACTCGAAGATCAACGGGCCGGTGGTGATCCAGCGGATAAATGAAGGATCCAGCGGCGCCAGTATTTTGCAGGCGGATTTGTTTTGAAAGACTGTGGCTGCCAGCAGGTGAGAAAAGTCTCCGTGTGAGTTGCGAAACAGTTCCGGCGTGGCCATGATGCAAATGCTGGTCCGTCCGTCTTCCACGACAGTGGCGCCTCCATAGCCGCCGGTGAAGAAAAAGAGATGAACCTCACCCGGTCGAACGATAGGTTCGGGCCAATGAGTCTTGTATCCGAAATAGGACCGACGTCCACGAGGGTAGTCTACAAACTTGGATTTCCGTCCGGCTGCATCCACAAAGAATCGGGAGCGAGCAGAAAAGCGATGGCCGCTTCTCAGGTCTGTGATCTCGATGCGCTGTCCCGCTCCTTCGACGTGGACCGAATCGACACGCACGCGATCGCCGCAGTGAACACCCGCCCTCTTGGCATTTTCATATAACAGATAGTCGAGCCTTCGGCGGCTGATGGCCAAGCCATGATCAGCGCCCGAACGCATCTTGGCGAAATCAAATTGCAGCTTGTGGCCCTGCGCCGAGTGGAGTGTGGCGTGGTCGACCGGGACACCGCCTGACTGGATTATCTGGTTCTCCAGAGACATTTCCTGCAACTGCGCCACCGACTCAGGTGCAAGGAATTCTCCGCATACCTTGTCGCGAGGAAACTCTTCGCGTTCGAATAACGCAACACTAAGCCCGCGACGGGCGAGATGCAGCGCACAGCTCCCTCCGGCAACCCCGCTTCCTGCGATCACTACGTCAAATTCCATGTTCTTGTACTCTTCAATCGCTTGTCTGGATCATCGCAAACACTCACCGCAGAGACGCAGAGAACGCAAACGCGGAGATCGGGGCCTGAAGCTTGAAGTATGAAGGCTGAAACATGTCGAAAAACTCATGCAGTCTTGCCGGGCCTTCGTACTTCAAGCTTCAGGCCCCGCCCTTTGCGCTATCTCTGCGCTCTTTGCGTCTCTGCGGTGAGTGTTTATCAACGAGCGGCGGCCAGATAGAGGCGACCGCCAACTCCAGCACGTTTCCGTCCGGATCTCGAAAGTAAATCGAAGGCGGGTTCTCTCCAAACCGATATTCCCGTTCGATCGGAATGCCGCATAGTGGAAGGTGGCTTCTCCACTTATCCAGATCTTCCGCCTCCACTCGAAATGCCACATGTCCGGTTCCGCTGGCGCCGTGCGCGGGAAGGTCCCCACCCTTCAAGGTTTCCGCGGCGTTGAATAAGAGCAGAATACTCTGTCCGACAGTCATGGCAGCGCCCCGCTCGCCGACAAATTCTCCAATCAATTTCAGTCCGAGCACGTCGCGATAGAAGGCGACGGCCCGGCCAACATCGGCCACATATAGGGAAGTCTCCATCACGGATTGCAGCTGGGGAATGGGCTCAGGCTTCAGATTCGTGATACTGGAATGATTTCTTTGTGTCACGCAATAAGGATCGCTTTCCCGAAGATTTTATGTTTCAGCTCACCGCCGCCGAGTTTAATAACTTGAAATCACAAATTGTGACTTCAAGTTGGGGAGGCCTCCGCCGGGCGGCGCCATACGCTTTTACTGAGCAGGGTGTCGCCATGCTTTCCAGTGTCCTTCGCAGTAAGCGCGCCGTACAGGTGAACATCTTGATAATGAGGGCCTTCGTCACTCTCAAGATTTCCTCTCCTCTTTTTCCAAGAGGAACAAATCTATTACGTGCTCAGCTCAGCCGGAACAACAGTCTGTCCGTTACGCCTCGAGCATCCGGAGGCTCCATAACCCTCTCGTCGGAACGGCCGCGTTCTACCGACATGCGGCATTCGAAATTCGTCGCCATTAGCGAAAGCCCCACTTCTCTGCCCGCGGCAGCAGTTGCTTGAGCGCCTCTGCGCTTTTACACAGGATCTCCCGCTCATCGTGTTTCGCCAACTTTCCATCTGAAACCAGAAGCACCCCATCCACGAAGACAGCTTTTACATTTTGGGGACGTCCCGCATAGACCAGCGTTGCGTACACATCATGGTGGGGCCAAACTGAAGCGCTGCGCGGATCAAAGACCACCAAGTCAGCTCGCTTTCCTTTTTCAAGGCTTCCGATTTCATTTTCGCTATGCAGCGCGCGCGCGCCTTCAATGGTAGCCAGGCGAAATACTTCCCTGGCAGAAAGTGCTGTCGGACCATGAAGCGTCTTCTGAAGCAGCGCGGCAAGCCTCATTTCTTGAAACATGTCCAGATTGTTATTGCAGGCGGCGCCATCGGCTCCCAGCGACAGCTTCAGGCCTTCCTTGATATAGCGTGTGATGTCGGCGATGCCCGACGCCAGTTTTAGGTTTGACCCTGGACAATGGGTTACTCGCGTTGCGGTTTCTTTCAGTATCGATATTTCGCGGTCGTTGAGCCAGATGCAATGGGCGAGAAACAAGTTCGGAGTGGTCAAACCCATATTGTGGAAATACTCTACGTTTGCGTAGCCGGTCTGCTGGCGAACTAGTTCCACCTCTTTCCGATTCTCGGACGAATGCGTGTGGATCAATGTCCGACTTGCTTTTGCCGTCCGTCCAACTTCTTCCATTACTTCACGCGAGCAGGAAAGTGCAAAACGAGGGGCGAAAGCGTAGCGGATTCTGCCATCAGACTTGCCGTCCCAATACTTCATCAGAAGCAGAGATTCTTCGATGGCTCGAGCACCCTCCTCTTGCAGCGGAGCAGGCGCGTCTCCCATATCCATGATGCATTTGCCCGCCGCCGCGCGAATACCGGCCTCCTCCACGGCCCGAAAAACCTCTTCAGTGTGGCGCACCGTCTCCATGCTGAGAACCGTAGTGGTGCCACCTTTCAACAGTTCTGCGATCCCGAGCCGAGCCGACCAGTAGAGAGATTTCTCATCGTGTGCAGCTTCCAGAGGCCAGATGCGGCGCTGCAGCCAATCGAGAAGCTCCAGATCGTCGGCCAGACCCCGAAACAACGTTTGGCAAAGGTGCACGTGCGTCTGCACGAAGCCGGGGAAAACCCACAGGCCAGTTGCATCCAGGGCTCTATCGGCAGATCCGCTGACTTTGCCGATTTCCTCTATGCGATTGCCTTCAATGCGAAGATCTCCCTGATAGATGTCATCGCGGGCGTTAGCGGTGATCAGAAGCGCGTTTCGAATCAGGAAGCTCATTCAATAACAAGTGGCAAGTTATCAGGAGCAGGAGTTACCAGTAAATAAGACATTCAATTAGCGTCGCAGGTCGAAAGTCGAAGGTCCATACATTAATTGCGGATTCTCCGATGGCGGATTGCAGATTTCGGATTGCGGATTTCACATTTAGTGTTCACCGGCAAGGGTTCAATGCTCTCTTGCCTCTATTGCAGCAACGCGTAAGTACCTGCAATCCGCAATCCGCAATCCGCAATCCGCAATCCGCAATCCGCAATTAATGTATGGACCCTTCCACTTTCGACCTGCGACCCTGCGACTTATCTTTTCAATAGCCCGATAGCCTGTATCAGGCAGAATAAACCGAAGGAAACCGTGCCGATGGCATCCACGCGTCCCGGGTCTCGATACTTCATCATCCCGGCCGACATCAGGAAGATCAGGCCGAAGTAAAAAGTGTTGGCATGCAGGCGCTGCAGATAATCACTCGTGGATGAATACTGGTAATAGAGTTGCAACAACCCAAGTATTGCCGTCCCGCCCACTGAAAGCCAAAACAGTCTCGCCTGAAAGCTGGCAGAGCTAACACCATTCCACAACATCAGACCATGCACAAAAAAGCCAAAGAAGTAGCTCAGGAACAACAATCCCGAAGCCTTGTAAATCCACGGACGGTTCTGGGAAGTCGAGGGGCTTGTCGTGGCGGCAAAGAAAGTCCCCAAGCCGAGTAAAAACAGCACGCCGGCGAAGGCCCATGTCGTATGGAATTGAAGGTTGCGCGTGTAATATGCGAAGAAAAACGCGGCAGCCGCCAGCAGCAGAGCTACAGTCAGATTGATGGAACGAGTTGTCATGGTTGGCCAAGCCTCGGATTACTTACAAACCACTCACCACAAAGACACAGTGCGAATTCGACATGAATGTCCGGGTTAGTCCTTCGCGTGGTGATATTCGTCATTTGAAGTTCGTCATTCGTCATTCGCCATTCGAAGGCGTTCTTCCAAATGGAGCTCGTAATCTTCTGCGGTGTCGATATCGGCAATCACTCCCGAGTCGGAAGTTTCAATTTCCAGAATGCTCGACCACCGTTTGTTTAACACCTCCTTCATCGTCGAGCCGTCTGGCGCCTGCAGGAAAGAGTCTATCAATTCTTTCTTGACGGCGATGGGATGGCCGCGTTTTTCTCGAAAGCGAGGGATCACCGCCAGAGCATCGGTCGCCACGCAGGCCTCTTTCAGTTCAAAAAGCACCGAAGCACCAACTTTTGGATGATCGACCAGACACACCAGAACAACGTCGGCCTCAAATCCTGCCAGGCCGCATTTTAGCGAAGAGAACTGGCCACGGGAGGGGTCCGGATTCACCAAAAGATGCACTCCAGGCAGCGCGAGATTGTCGCGAATAAGCTTCTCTCCACCCGCGGAAGTCACTACCCGAATGTTTTGCACGTGCGCGGCTCGAAGCGTGTCGACGATCTTTTCCAAGAAAGCCTTTTTCTGCCAGCGAAGCAAGGCCTTGGGAAAGCCAATCCGTCTGGAGTCACCAGCGGCCAGGATCACCGCACCGAAGCTTTTCATATCAAAGTTACTCTTGGAGCCCATGATACAACTCTTAAGGGGACAGCGGCAAACCCATCATTTTATGAGAGAAAAGGCACCCCCCGCTCAATACGTGTTGAATCAGAAGGCCATCCAGGCTGTACGGGACGAAATCGCCCGCTATGACATCTATCGTCTCACGCGTGAAATTGGCAGATTTGCCGATCAGCAGCCCGAGGCAGTGGTATTTGTCGCGGAAGTCCTGCGCCCAATGCGGGGAGAAGTCACTGAGACTGGAATATTTATCTCCTTCTCGATTTTTCGAATCATGGATTCACTCTTCAAATCCGAAATTCCAGCCGTTTCGATGAAGCTGCTGCGGCAAAAATTGAGAGAGAACCAGATCTGGATCCACCACATGGGAAGAATGGAGCGCAGAATGCTGAAAAGACGCTTGCGCTACTCAGAGGAGTTTGCTCAGCCGAATCTGATCCGTTTTCTCCTCGATGAATTGAATACTCCGCCTCGAACACGTCGTACGTTAAACGGTGCAGAGACCGGACTGCTTTTCCTTCTGGGGAAGACCCTCACCGACGCCCTCATGACTTGCCTGAAAGAAACCGGGTGATGGGTGAATTAAAGTCCCAGGTCACAGGTCGAAAGTCGCAGGTCAGAGTCAATTTTAAGCTCTTGACTTGCGACCTTCGACCTGCGACCTGCGAGTTGCGACTTTAATTCACTCGTCACCCGTCACCCGCATTTGACACTCCGGTGAACTGACGACTATGATAAGAGTTTTCTCTAAATCAGGAGTGAGCGGCCTATGAAGCGCACTTTTCAGCCTAATAATCGGCGTCGCGCCAAAACACATGGCTTCCGGGAACGAATGTCGACCAAAGGAGGCCATGATGTCTTGAAGCGCAGAAGAGCCAAGGGACGTAAGAGGCTTACTGTTAGTGGATAGAATCTCCGAGCGGTTGCTCAAGAAGGAACGCATCGGCAAAAGACGCGAGTTTCTCACCGTATACGAGAAAGGGACGAAAATCCATTCTCGTAGTTTTGTTCTCTACGCCATGGCGAACCAGTTGGATTTGCACAGGCTGGGCGTAACCGTCTCACGGAAAATCGGTAAATCTGTGGTGCGCAACCGCGTGAAGAGGCGCCTGCGTGAAATATTTCGGCGAAACAAACCGGAAATTGGCCCTTCGATGGATTTTGTTATCAATGCGAGAAAGAGCGTCGGGGAGATAGAGTTTGATGCCCTTCGCGACGAATTCCTTGCATCCATTGGCCGGCTGGAGAAGCTATCCCGTACCTTGTGAAGCTCAGTCGAGGCACAATTGCTGCAAAGAAGTTCGTACCGCGAAGGCGCGAAAGACGCGAAACTTTTGGGCTATTATTTATTTCGGCTGGGAGACTTATCAATTGGAAGGGTGCAGTTTGCCACGCATAGATCTGCAGAGTGGCAAGGCAAATATTATAAAGATCTTCTTCGCGTCCTTCGCGCCGAGTTTTTCGGTATGCTGGGACGCTCATGAAGCGTGCTTTATTGTTCTTATTGAAATCCTACAAACGTTACGTTTCGCCGCTGCTGCCGCCGTCCTGCCGATTTGAGCCGACCTGCTCGGACTACTTCTATGAGGCTGTCGAGAAAAAGGGCGTATTCCGAGGTTCATATCTGGGAATTAAGCGGCTGCTCCGCTGCCACCCGTTTTCACGCGGGGGCAATGATCCGGTGATGTAAATGGAGAAACGACTTCTCATTGCCGTTGTTCTGTCGATGGCAATCTTGCTGGGCACGCAATACCTGATGCAGAAGTTCTTCCCGCCGGCGCCGCATTCTCCAGCTCGGTTACCGGCCAAGGAAGCTAAGGCGACTGCAAAGCCACATATTCCTTCGGCGCCTATGCCTATGCCTGTGCCGATTTCTTCTGGGGCTCGGCGGGAGCTGGTGGTTGAAAATGACAATTACCGGGCCGTCGTGGACAACGCAGGCGTGCTGCTAAAAAGCTTCCAGTTAAAAAAATACAAAAATAAATCGGGAGAACCTCTGGAGCTTGTTCCCCAGAAAATACCATCCAGTGCATTTCGCCCACTGGCTCTGGATGTTCCCGGAGAGCCGTCAATCAGTGAGCAGATCAACCAGGGCATCTATGCTGTTCAGGCGCCAGGGCAATCCTCACAGAACTCCTTTAGACCGCCGGCGACTTTTACATTCCTCTACCGGGACGCAGAAATCCAAGTGGAGAAGAGCTTGAAGTTCTATCCGGATCAATACCTGCTGGAATTCTCCGCCAAAGTTTGGGAAAAGGATCAGCCGCGGGATGGGTTTCTGCTGTGGGGTCCGGACATCGGAACGGAGGCAGGTGAGGTCGAATCAGATTTCCAGCAGCGAGAAGTCGTGGTGAATCAGGATGGATCGATTGAGCGACAGCCGTTTCCCAAGGGAAAAACGCAGGCGCTTAACGGATCGATCTTTTGGGCAGGCTTCGACACAAAGTATTTTGCGATGGTGGCGATTCCGGAGAACCATTTCTCGATCTTGCAAGTGAATCGCTTTGATGTGAAGCAGAAGGATGCTTCCGGCAAGGACACTTTTGTCCCCTACTACAACTTTTTGTGCCCGCTGCAGGCCGCGCCCGTTAAGCTTTACTTGGGACCAAAGGATTACGACGTTTTGAATTCGGTCAAGCCAGGATTAGTGGGCATCATCAATTACGGCTGGTTTTCTATTCTAGTCCAACCGTTGCTGCTGAGCTTGAAATACATACATCAGTACGTGCGCAACTGGGGCGTCGCCATTATCGTGCTGACTTTCCTGATCAGTCTGGCTCTCTTTCCCATCCGATACAAGCAGATGGTATCGATGAAGAAGATGCAAGTGCTGCAGCCCAAGATGCGGTCCATACAGGATCGTTACAAGAAGTACAAGCGCACCGATCCAAAGCGCCAGGAAATGAACGCCGAAATCATGAACCTGTACAAGGAGCATGGCGTCAACCCGCTGGGAGGATGCCTGCCTCTGGTGATTCAGATGCCTTTTCTGTTTGCGTTTTACCGGATGTTGGATGCGTCTCTGGAGCTGCGGGGAGCCCCTTTCTTCCTATGGATACATGATCTTTCCAAGATGGATCCCTATTACGTGACGCCCATTCTGATGGGCGTGTCCATGCTGGTGCAACAGAAGATGACGCCTCAAACGACGGCTGATCCCGCGCAAGCGCGCATGATGATGATGATGCCCATTGTTTTCACTGCGATGTTCTTGACTCTCTCCAGTGGTTTGGTGGTTTATTTTCTTTTCAGTAACTTATTCGCCGTAGGATTTCAAAAGTTGACGGAGCGGTGGATGCCTGTGGAAGAATCTTCGGGTAAACAACAAAAGAAGAAGGCGAAAGCGAAGTGGGACGCTAAGGAGTAGTCGTATGTCGGAGCAAAGAGAAAAGGTTGCTTCATTTGTAAAGAACATTCTCAGCCAGCTCGGGATCGAGGCCGACTTAATCTGGAAAGAAAAAGACGGCCAGAGCATGCTTGACATCCACGGGGACGATGTGGCGGTGCTGCTGGCAAACGGCGCGAAGGTTCTTTACTCGATCGAGTATCTTTGCAATTTGATTTACGCCGATAAGCGGGAAGAGTTGCGCGTTGTTCTTGACTGTAATGACTTTCGCGCCATGCGTTCCTACGAGTTGGAACTGCTGGCCAAGAAGGCCGCCGAAAAGGTAAAGACATCACATCGCCCATTCCCGCTCCAGCCGATGCCTGCCAACGAACGGCGCATCATCCATCTGGCCCTGGCGGAAGATCCTCAAGTGAAAACCGAGAGCCAGGGATTCGGAGACAACCGCCGCGTCGTGATCTTGCCGAGCGAGTAAAAGCCCAACCCAAAGGCGCCAAGGGAACGTCAGAGCCCGGAGC
>DASYPF010000118.1:0-7238 GCA_036006905.1 Acidobacteriota bacterium | reverse complement strand
GGCCTTATATCGATGTGCGCAACAGCTTCAACTCGTTCTTGCCACAGGATCTGCCAGAACACATTCAACACGCTGTGATCGACGCTTGGCTGCACCGGTTGCGCGAGTATCCGGAGTTGCATGACAAGGTGGAATTTCAAGTTGCTCAAACCGCCTTCGACCTGGCTTTCGAGGCTACTTTTCAGACGCGATATCAGAGCGCATTGTCGCGCACGGATTTTACTCACTATGCGGAATGCGTGCGCCATTTGACCAACCGCAATGTTTTGTGGTGCAAGAGTAGTACCTTGGTCCAAGCTCTGACTTCGATAAACCGGCTGGAGCGGCTGCAGTCAGGAGCTCAACCGGCACGATCGTACGATCCGTTGCATCGGGCTTTACGGTTGTTAGACGAATGCCGCCGCTGGGGAACTCTTCCTTTCGCCGGGATTGCACGCCACGCTTTTATCGCCGAAGCCTTGCTTCGTTCAGCGGTTGAAACTGGCGCGTTCACGCAAGGAAGGCTCGACGAATTCAAACGCTCGCTGACCACAGTGGGTAGCCGCGTGGGTCGTGATTTTGCCAAAGTGTTGCAAGGACAGATGTCTCGCCGGCAGTTCCTGCAGCGCCACGGTCATCTGCGTCCTGGATCGTTTGACATTGCCTCGCAGCGTTACGATCAACGGCCGGATCTTTTCCGAGCGACCCATTTACAGCAGACGTTCGCAGGACCTGAAGACAGAGCTTTCAGCTTGACGACCAAGGAATCGACTTTCTTAAATCGCTCCATTCAGAAAGCAGGGCTCACCTTTTCGGCGGAAGACCTTCTTCAATACGCGGCATTGGCGATCATGGGCCGTGAACATGCCAAATATGTATTCAGCCGCCACTTGTCCAATGCTTTGGAACGACTCGCCGCATGGGGCGAAGCCCTCGGCCTTAGTCGCGACGATATTTCTTTCCTCACATTGCATGATTTTGCCGGCGTGCCATCGCCAATTGCTGGAAAGGCGCAGACACGTTTTCGTGAGCTAGCCGAATCGCGCCGAACTGACGCCAATGAAATGCGCGGCATCCGGCTTGGTTATATCCTGCGAGGTCCGCGCGATCTCTATATCGTCCCCCTGCATGGCAACTCCGCCAATTTCATCACTATTGAAGCAGTCGAGGGACGCAGGGCGCCGCTTGAAAGCCGGACCGCTACCAGCGTGGACTTGTTTAAGAAGATCGTCTGCATTGAGAATGCTGATCCGGGATTTGATTGGATCTTTGCCAAAGGCATCGCCGGTTTGATCACCAAATTTGGAGGCGCCAATTCGCACATGGCGATCCGGTGCGCCGAAATGAAAATTCCCGCTGCCATCGGCGTCGGAGAGCCACTGTTTGAACGTCTCAGTCAATGGCGGTCGATTGAGTTGAACTGCAGAGAAAAAGTAGTGAGGCCTCTGTATGCATAAGAACGGATACCCACGAGCCCTGATTTTAGCCGCTGGACGGGGTAGCCGGTTAGGTTCCGTCACGCAAGACAGACCGAAGTGTCTGGCTACTTTGTCCGGTCGAACGTTACTCGACTGGCAGTTGGATGCTCTTCGCACAGCCGGCGTGAGCGACGTGGCCGTAGTGCGCGGCTACCGCGGCAGCCAAATTGATCGGCCCGGTTTGGTGTACTTTGACAATCCTGACTGGGCCGGTTCCAACATAGTTTTCTCGCTGCGTTGCGCCCGCGAATGGCTTTCATCGTCGCCCTGCGTCGTGTCTTATGGCGATATTGTCTATCATCCCCATCTTGTGTCTTTGTTGCTGAAATCGTCGGCCGCTATTACGATCGCCTACGACCTGCTCTGGCGCTCGCTGTGGGAAGAGCGCTTTCATCGGCCGGAAGATGATGCGGAATCTTTCCGCGTGCGAAACGGACTAATCGTCGAAATCGGGCGAAAAGGACAGCCCGTGGATTCCATCTGTGGGCAGTACCTCGGCCTTTTTAAACTCACTCCAACAGGCTGGGCGCGGATGGATGAACACCTATCGCGCCTGAACGAATCGGTGCTGCGGCGGCTCGATGTGACTTCACTTCTCCAGAGCCTCATCGATCAGAAGGTGAGAATTCACGCCGTGCCGGTTCGAGGCCGTTGGTGTGAAGTGGATCATAGGAGGGATGTTGAGCTTTATGAGCACAAGATCAAAACAGTCAAGCAGTGGAGCCATGACTGGCGTGACCCCAAACAGAACGGCAATCGTTGCTGACGCAGTATCTTCTTTGAGCTACAGCGTTGGGGACGCTCCTCCGGGTTGGGTATTTTGGATTACAGGTTTGTCTGGCAGCGGCAAGACCACTATCGGCCACTTGGTCTTTCAACAGCTTCGGAGCCGTTGTGCGCCCTCCGTGTTTCTGGACGGGAATCTTTTGCGTGATGTCTTTGAAAACGATCTTGGATATTCCCTCGAGGAGAGGAAACAGTGCGCGCGGCGCTACTGCCGGCTCAGCCGGATGCTCGCACACCAGGGCTTGCACGTTGTCGTGGCGACCATCTCGATGTTTCATCAATGCCGGCGCTGGAATCGCAAGCATATTCCTAATTACTACGAAATCTACCTGCGGGCGCCGCTCGACTCCCTGACAAAGAGAGAGCGAGGAGAGTTTTACCGGAAGGCTTTCGCCGGCGAGCTCAGGCAGGTCGTTGGGGTTGACCTTCCTTTTGAAGAGCCATTGAGCGCAGACCTCATCATCGACACCGGCGGATCGATGACCGTTCAGTGTGCGGCAGATTATGTCTGGGAACGAATCCGTACTCTACCGGGGTTGTGAAATTCATGCAGACGGAATGGGATTACACGGAGCTGGCTGAATCCTACTTGAAACGTCCACCCTATTCGGAGGCGGTGATTGAAGCTTTTTTGCGGAAGGCCGGAATCGCTCCTGACATGAAGGTCTGTGACATTGGGGCCGGAACCGCGAACCTGACGCTTTCCCTTCTTCAATGGGGTTTGCACGTCGTGGCTGTAGAGCCTAACGAAGCGATGCGGCGCCTGGGGATGAAGCGCACGCAAACCGAGTCCAATGTTTGCTGGCACGAGTCTTGCGGAGAGAGCACCGCTCTGCCCTCAGGCCATTTTGACGCGGTGACGTTTGGCTCCTCGTTCAATGTTGTAGACCGGCGCCGGGCCCTGGTAGAGACGGCTCGAATTCTAAAATCGGGCGGCTGGTTTGCCTGCCTTTGGAATTTTCGGGATTTAAGGAATCCCTTGCAGCGAGCGATCGAGGAAATCATTCAGGCTTATCTTCCCGACTATGCTTATGGAATAAGGCGGGAAAACCAAGAGTCTGTCATCAAAGAGAGCGGTTTGTTCTGCAGCATCCGCCGAATTGACGGAGATATTCTGCACCGGATGACTCAGGCAGATTGTCTGGAGGCCTGGCGTTCTCACGCCACGTTGCGCCGCCAAGCGGGAGACGAATTTGAAATTATCCTGGCTGACATTGGCCGCGCGTTGCAAAGAACCAAGCTGCGCGTCATCGAGGTTCCCTACACTACTCGGCTGTGGATGGCACAAAAGGCATGTTGATGCAAGGAGCGGCGATTTAAGATCGCGAGAAGTCCCCCCTTGCGCTTTGCAATATTGGGCATCATAGGAGAGCATTCTGGAAAGATTCAAACAGATTGAGCAAGAGAAGCAGCTCCGTAAACAGCTTGGCGCGTACCGGGAAGATGCAGACGAACAGATGGAGCGCGAACAGTGGGAGCGGACGGTGGCTGAGGCAATGTGGAGCGAATAGGTCGCGGTGAAATTTGGATTATTGAGCATCCAAAACCGACTTTCTCAAAATCGAAGAGGGCGTGAAGAAAGTATTGGGCTTCTGAATGACGTAAATCCCGGAAGAGGTGCGGCACTTCCATGATCAGTGAATCCCCATTTAGGTTGGCCGCTGGGATTCTTATGATTGCTATCGTGGCGATTGGGACCTATCACCGCGCGAGGGCCGCAAGATCGCGGGAGAAAATATCGCGGAAGGAGGAAGGCAAATTAATCTGGCTAAGGTTGTTTGGCCTCTGCCTCTGGCTTGCCGTAATTGCCTATCTTATCAATCCAGAGTGGATGCAGTGGTCTGCCCTGCCATCTCCCCGGTGGCTCCGATGGGTGGGAGTCGGTTTGGCCGTTCTGTGTGTTCCCCTTGCTTACTGGGTCTTCAGCAGTCTTGGCAAGAACGTCACAGACACTGTCGTGACCCGGAAAAACCACACGCTGGTTACTACTGGACCTTATCGCTGGATTAGGCATCCGCTGTATGTTGTGGTGCTGCTGCTTTGTATCAGCTTAAGTCTTCTGATGTCGAGCTGGTTCATCTGGATGACAGCCGTTCCCCTGATCTTCTATCTTGTGATCCGCACACCGATTGAAGAAGCGAAATTAATCGAGCGATTCGGCGATCAGTATCGCGTCTACATGGATCGGACCCGCCGATTTTTCCCGCGCCTTGGTCCCCGGAAATAGCGCGGGTCATACGATCACGTCCATGTCCACGTTCACGTCTACGTTCACGTACGTCGACGACCACGTGCTCGTGATCGTGGTCGTGATCGTGGTCGTGCACGTAGACGTCGGTCCTTGAAGTGCCCCTTCTCGACTCGGCGGCTGGTATAATCGCTTGTCTCCTTTTCTGGACGGGAAACACCCTGCAAATGATCGGCCAAACAATTTCCCACTATCGCATTCTGGATAAGCTTGGCGGCGGTGGCATGGGAGTGGTCTACCGGGCCGAGGACACACGGCTGGGCCGCAGCGTCGCTCTAAAATTCCTGCCGGAAGAATTTTCCAAGGACGATTTGCGACTGGAGCGTTTTCAGCGCGAAGCTCGTACCGCTTCGGCACTGAACCATCCGCACATCTGCACTATTCACGATATTGACCAGCACGAAGGCCAGCCTTTCATTGTGATGGAACTGCTCGACGGCGAAACCCTCAAGCACCGTATTGCCGGCAGGCCGTTTAAGGCAGACGAACTCCTGGATTTAGGGATTCAGATTGCCGATGCGCTGGACGCCGCGCATTCGCAGGGGATTATTCATCGAGATATCAAACCGGCAAACATTTTCATTACCCGCCGCGGCCAGGCCAAGATCCTCGACTTCGGGCTGGCCAAATTGGCGCCTCAACCGAGACGCGAACTCCAAGGAGCGGGCGCGTCAGCTTTGCCGACAGCCGCAGCGTCTGAGGATGAATTGTTGACCAGTCCCGGCACAACTATGGGGACGGTGGCTTATATGTCTCCTGAGCAGGCTCGGGGAGAAGAAGTCGACGCGAGAAGTGACTTGTTCTCCTTTGGCGTGGTGCTCTACGAAATGGCCACTGGAACGACGCCCTTCAAAGGCGCCACGTCGGCGGTTCTATTTGATGCAATTTTAAACAAAACGCCCATCCCACCCACTCGCCTGAATCCAGAATTGCCATTTGAATTGGAGCAAGTCATCAACAAAGCCCTGGAGAAAGACCGTGAGGTACGCTATCAAACCGCCTCTGACTTGCGGGCCGATTTGAAACGGGCAAAGCGAGATACCGATTCGGGGCGGATAAGCTCAGGCAGCCGCGTGGCTCCTGCGGCGGGGATACAAGCACCAGTCCATGCAACTCGCCGCTGGTTGCTTTCGGGCGCGATCGTTGCGAGCATAGTTCTCCTTGCCATTGCGGGCATGGTTGTTTATCAGAGATTCCAAATTGCTCCTCCAGTTCAGCGAATACTGACTCGATTTACTTTTGATCCCGGCCTGCAAAGCGAGCCAACCTGGTCTCCGGATGGACGCTTCATTGCTTACAGTTCCGATCGCGGTGGAAATTTCGACATTTTGGTCCAACAAGTGAGCGGCGGCAATCCCGTCCAAGTCACAACCGATCCAGCCCACGACTGGCAGCCGGCCTGGTCACCCGATGGAAATCAGATCGCATTTCGCTCCGAGCGTGGCGAAGGTGGGTTATTTGTGGTCCCCGCCCTCGGCGGCCACGAGCGAAGGATCTCAAATTTCGGCTTTCGTCCACGGTGGTCGCCCGACGGCTCGCAAATCCTGTTTACCAGTGCCATTTTGCAGGGGGTGGTCGAACCTGCAAAGGCGTATCTTGTGACACTGGATGGCAGCGCGCCGCGAGAAATCCTTAGTGGAT
Organism: Acidobacteriota bacterium; assembly: GCA_036006905.1. Lineage (GTDB taxonomy): Bacteria > Acidobacteriota > UBA6911 > JACQSX01 > JACQSX01 > DASXTB01. The sequence goes on along the minus strand of DASYPF010000118.1, from coordinate 1,106 downwards.
TCCGACTATTCAGTCCGGTCGTCTGGCACCCGGACGGAAAGCAAGTCGCGTTTGCCGGCCTGCATCCAAAACTGGGGCAAGGTTTATGGGTGGCGCCTGTTGGCAGTGGCACAGCGGTGAAGCTGGAAACCAGCAACAAAATGGTCTATACCTGGAACCCGACCGAATCCCAAATGCGTGAGCAGTTCCAAGCCGCTTCCGTTGGTCTGCGGAATTTCCTATGGTCGCCTTCAGGGAACACCATTTATTTCGAAGCCTCTTCCCGGGGTGTGGAGAATCTCTGGAAATTGAAAGTCGATCCAAAGACGTTACGCCCACTGCAAGGACCCGAACGTTTAACGACAGGTCCTGGTCGGGATACCGACATTGCACCATCGGCGGATGGCAAGAAGTTGGCCTTCACTACACGAATAGAGCAGACTCGCATTTGGTCATTAACATTTGACCCCGCTACGGGAAAGATTGAGGGAGAAGGCAAACCGGTAACAGCAGGAGGAGCGCAGACCACGAATCTAGATCTGTCCACCGATGGCAAAAAACTGGCATTTCTCAGACAGCGGCCAGGAAAGCAGGAACTTTGGGAAAAATCTCTCGAGGACGGACACGAAACTTTGCTGGTTGCCGATGACTTCTCTCGGTTTGCCGTTCGATGGTCGCGCGATGGCACGCAGTTGGCTTATCGCCGTAGTAACTCTAAAACAAGAGAACAGTCGATAGTATTGCTGCCGGCAGGAGGCGGGAACGAGGTGATTGTCACCTCCCCAAATGCAGCCAACATGCCGACTGATTGGTCATCCGATGGCAAATGGATCCTAGGAACCAGGACGATAAATGCCCGTTCACAAATATGGACGCTCCCGCTATCAGCGGCGCCTCGGGCCGAGATCCAAGGACATTTGATCGCCTCCGACCCGGAGCAGAACCTCTGGCAGGGGCGTTTTTCTCCCGATGGACGTTGGATTTGCTTTAATGCGGTGAAGGCCACCGCCGGTGGTATCTCCACCATTTATGTAGTTCCTGCACCCGGAGGCAAGTGGACGCGCATTACCGAAGGCAAATACTGGGACGACAAGGGGCGCTGGTCCCCCGACGGCAAGACAATTTAC
>DASYPF010000117.1:0-5104 GCA_036006905.1 Acidobacteriota bacterium | reverse complement strand
TGGCAATAGCGCGACCTTCGGAGACCTGAAATTTACACCGCTGGGCGCGCCGGCCAGCAACCTTCATGGGCCGAACTTTACACCGCCCTTTCCCGCCTACCCGTCAGGGCATGCCGGCTTCGGGGGGGCTGTGTTTCAGACTCTGCGAAATGTCTACGGGACGGACCGTATCGCCTTCACATTTGTATCTGACGAGTTTAACGGCGAAACGCTGGACAACGAGGGGCACACGCGGCCACTCCTTCAACGTACGTTTTCGTCACTATCGCAAGCGGAGGAAGAGAACGGCCAGAGCCGAATCTACCTCGGTATCCATTGGGTGTTCGACAAAACCGAGGGCATCAATCAGGGCCGCCGCGTGGCTGACTATGTGTTCAACAATGCCTTGGCGCCGTTGCACGAAGGTGGTCACGGTGGACATGAGCATTGAACTGCGCAGAATCGAGAGATCCAAGATTCACGATAACGGCTCTTCCGGAAATGATCGCAAGAAGTAAGGAGAATGCCGATGATTAGAAAAATGGTTATCCTCTTCTTCGGAGTGGTAGGGCTCGCTAGTTTCCTTGTTCTACAAACCGGCCTCGTATCCTCCCAGTCTCCGGCAAAAGATCCTGGCGTGCGCGGTGGCGTGACGGGCGCCGGCGACCCGTTCGCAGACTTGACGCCTACCCAACTGGCGTTTTTTGAAGATGGGAAAGAAGAGTTTGCAGAAGAGGAAACGGCTGCCGAGGGGCTTGGACCGCGGATGAACCTGGACAGTTGCGTGGGATGCCACTCGCAGCCGGCAGCCGGGGGGACAAGTCCGGCGGTGAATCCGCAGATCGCATTCGCATCGAAAAACGGCGCCACGAATACTGTGCCCTCGTTCATTGCGTTCGACGGGCCGGCGCGGGAAGCGAGGTTCGTCAAGACCCCTGAGGGGACGCAGGATGGCGGCGTTCATGCGTTATTCACCATCGCTGGACGAGCTGACGCCCCGGGCTGTGCGATTGCGCAACCCGATTTTGCGACGGGGCTCGCGAACAACAACGTAATCTTCCGGATTCCCACGCCGATATTCGGCGCGGGTCTCATTGAACAGCTTCCGGACAACGTAATCCTCGCGAATGCGGCCGCGAACGCCGCTGAGAAGAGCGCGCTAGGGATACGCGGCAGGCCGAATATTGTGCTGGCCGGCAGCACAATCTCCGGACAACCGAACAGAAACGGCAATGACGGCACCCTCGCCCGTTTTGGATGGAAAGCTCAGAATAAGTCCCTTCTTCTGTTCTCCGGCGAAGCGTACAACGTCGAAATGGGGATCACGAACGAACTGTTTCAGACCGAGCGGGATGAAACGCCGGAGTGCCAAACCGCCCCAACGCCCAACGACATCACGAATACCGACGGGGTGACCATGCATGACGCGTTCAGCGCGCTTGAAAAGTTTACGATGTTCATGCGCTTCCTGGCGCCGCCCACGCCTTCTGCCGACACGCCGGGCGGAGTTCAGTCCATCGCTCGAGGACGAACTGTTTTCAACCGGATTGGGTGCGCGCTGTGTCACACGCCGACCATGTATACAGGCAATTCAAATGTACCGGCCCTGCGCACTAAACCGGTTAATCTGTACTCGGACCTGCTGATTCATGACATGGGGTCGGGCTTGGCCGATGGGGTGTCGCAGGGACAGGCGGGCCCAAGCGAGTTCCGGACCGCGCCGCTCTGGGGTTTGGGGCAGCGGATTTTCTTCCTGCACGATGGACGTACCAAGGATTTGGTGAGTGCGATTGAAGCGCATCACAGCCCAGGCGCTCCCAGCCGTGATGGCTCGGAAGCCAATGCGGTCGTTGAGAAATACGAGAACCTTCCGGACGGGCACAAGCAGGACCTCTTGAACTTCCTGCGTTCACTGTGAGCGTCGCTGCTAATACGACGGGTGACAGAATCCCCCAAAACCGGCTATTCTATCCGGATGCGGCGGGGATCTCCATGGCACTTGGGCAGTCAGCGCGGGTCGGCCTATCTCGTTGTCATGTTCGCCGTCGTCGTCATGAGCATCAGCATAACCGCCGCCGCAAAACAATGGAAGACCGTTGTGCAGCGAGAAAAGGAGGCGGATCTTCTTGCACGCGGGATTGAAATACAAACAGCACTCGGGGCCTACTTCACCGCGAAGCAAAAGCCCGTCGCCCAGAGCCCACAGAACCTTCAAACGCCGGTCGCCCAAAGCGCACAGAATGTCCAGACTGCTGTAGGCCCTGGCTGGTATCCGCTAACATTGGAGGAACTTACGAAGGGACCGAAACCATTTTTGCGGAAAATCTACAAGGACCCGATCACTGGAGCGGATTGGGATTACATTCGCGATGCTGGCGGCCGCATCCAAGGTGTCCGGAGCCGGTCGAAACTCGCGCCGATCAAACAGCATCAGTTTCCCCCAGCCGTCGCCCACTTCGAAGGACTCACGCAGTACCACGATTGGGTCTTCCAATACCCCTCAGCCTCGACCGCCCCAAACCCCCAGAATCAGCAGCCACAGGGCGCGCCTGGAACGCCGTCAAACCCGCCGGGCTCAACCAGTCCGCCGCCATCAGTGCCTACGGCGCCTGAAGGTAAGTCCCCATCATGACCGCCACAGGCGCCTGTAGCGACAGTCGCGCCAATCCTCTGCTGATACCTATGGCGCTCCTGACGTTGTTTCTGACTTCCGCTCTTCTGATCGCGCCAAGTTTTGCGCAATCGCGTCAAGCGGCACTTGACTATGCAGCCTGGGAAGCGATCAGGAGCGGGAAGCTCGAAGATGCGTCGCGCTTGTTTGCCGAAGCGATCGCGATGCGGCCCGAAGATGCGCTGTTACGACTAGGCGCGGGAGTGGCCGAGCACTTGCAGGGACGAGAAGAGGCAGCGCGCCGGTCATTGAACGAAGCGCTACGCCTCAATCCAAAGCTCACGGCGGCCTCTGTGCTGCTCGGCGATATCACGTATCGCCAGGGTGAAATCCAAACTGCCATCCGCACCTATGAAGACGCGCTGACTCTCGCTCCGAACAACGCCGAGCTACAGCGCAAGCTCGAAGAGTGGCGAAAGGAAGCTGCGCTGCACGGCAGTTTTCAACAAAACCTGAACTCTCATTTCACCGTGCTTTTTGAAGGGCCCGCTGAGCAGGAACTTGCGGAAGCCGCATTGCAAGCCCTGGAATCGGCCTATTGGCGCATCGGCACGGCGCTTCTCGCGTATCCATCGACGATCATCACGGTGATCCTCTATACCGACGAGCAGTTTCGGGACATCACGCGGAGTCCCACGTGGGCCGGAGGCCTGTATGACGGCACCATCCGTATTCCCATGCGCAATGCCTTGAGCAATCGCTCGCAATTGGAAAAGGTGCTCGCTCATGAATTCACCCACGCGCTCGTCCGCAACCTGGCTCCCAGCGGGGTTCCAACGTGGGTGAATGAGGGGTTGGCGGTGATGTTCGAGCAGGGTGATCTAACCTGGGCTGAGCAACTGGTCAGAAAAGCGCCGTCACTCATCCCCCTCTCACAGCTACATGACGGTTTTCTGAGACTGTCGGAAGAGCAAGTGCCCCTAGTCTATGCCGAGAGCGCGCTTGCCGTGCGAATGCTGTTCGACCGGGCCGGCCCATTAACCCTTGCCATGCTCCTGAAAGACCTTGAAAGCAGACAGGAGTTCGCCGATGCGTTTGATCATCGCTTTTCCATTTCCTATCTTGAGTTTCAAACGTTATGGTACCAGTCCTTTCGGAAAACACAGGCGGACGTCACTTCTTCTGGCCCTGGGTAGTCGCTGTCTTCGCAGGGCAGGGTAAGGGGAACGTGGTGAATGGGACTCGGCTGGCACACGCCACGAGGGTGAACGCATATATATAATTGTAGTTCTAATTGTAGTTCCGGGGAGTTGCTGGTCGCACTCCGCGTACTTAAAATACAAATTCGATTAATTATCAATAGGTTAACGTGTCAGGTTTTTCCTGGCAGACAGGATAAATTGAACACACTATATTGAACACACTATAATGTTTCGACTCTTTTGTCACCGCATGTCCCAGACCATGGAGCGCCTGTGTTGAAAACACCTCGACTCTATTTGCTTGTGCTGTTTATCGCGATCGCGTTGCTCGCCGGATGCGCGGGGTCTAAGCCGCCGGAGCGCATCTCTGCAGATCTCCTGATGGAGCAGGGCAAATGGGAAGAGGCCATTGTCGCCTACCAGGAAATGTTGAAGGATGACCCCTTCAACTCCGCTGTGCAATCCAAGCTTGCAGTGGCAAAGGGACTGGCCGCCACCGCGTACATCGATCAAGGACGGGCGTTTCTCAAGGAACACAAGACTCAGTTGGCGCTGGAATCCTTCAAGCGTGCGCTGCTGTTAGACCCGTCACGCGTTGAAGTTCAGCAGCTTGTCGGACAAGCGTTGCGCGCGAAGGAGGCCGAAGACAATCTATTAGTCGGACAGAAGCTCTTAAAAGCGGGGCGCCTGGAAGAGGCGGCTGAGGCGCTCGAGCAGGCCCTGCAATTTGATCCGAGCCTCACGGCGGCCCAGGACGCGCTCGTGCAGGTCGCCGAAGCGCTGCGTGCCGCCAAGACCGGCCCGTTGGCCTCTAGCGGCTCGCGACAACCCGTCACGCTCAAATTTCAGAACGCCCGGACTAAAGAGGTCTTCGAGGTTCTCGCCCGGGCGGGCGGGATCAATTTTCTTTTCGATAAAGACCTGAAGGATGATCCCATCACAATTTTCGTCAAGGACACGACGTTTGACGACGCGCTCAATCTGATTCTCAAGACGCAAAATCTTTTCATACGGCGCGTGGCTCCCGATACCATTCTCGTCGTACCGAAAAGCAAGCAAAAAATGGATCAGTACCAGGACCTCCTGATCCGTACGTTCTATATCTCGAACGGCAAGGCGAAGGATCTCGTCAATCTGTTGCGCACGATGCTGGAAAGCAAGCGCGTCTACGTGAACGAGGAGGTGAATGCCATTGTCATCCGAGACAGTCCGGAAAAGATCAAGCTTGCGGAGCGGATTATTTATGCGAACGATCGCAAGCCCGGCGAGGTGATGTTCGAGATCGAAGTGCTGGAGGTGGACAAGACCAAAA
>DASYPF010000116.1:0-5838 GCA_036006905.1 Acidobacteriota bacterium | reverse complement strand
CCGTAGAGAAAGACTGAACCACGGGGAACACTGGGGACACGGGGAGCAGAAGCGACCGCTCAATTGCCCCTATGATGTTGCTGATAGAAGAACCTAATCTCCCCGTGTCCCCAGTGTTCCCCGTGGTTTAATTTTTTTGAGGCGACGCGACTCACGTCTACCTGCTCGTTTAACGTGCCCGTTGTCGTGGTGGTCGTGGACGTGATCGTGAGACGTGATCGTAGACGTTGACGGCTTTATATCTTGACGGCCTGATTGGAACAAAGTTCGCCATGAATAATCCGGGCAGTGCGACGGCGGCGCATCACTTTTCCGTCATCGACCAAACTCCGTTCCAGGCCGGCCCCGGTAAATGCTCAGCCAGATAAGTGACACGCTGGAGGAACACGCGAGCCGGTCCGTCGTCGGGGGCGACCGCCAGACAGGCTTCGAATTCTGCCTTGGCTTGCGGCCACGCCTGTTGGCGATAGGCGGCGAGACCGGCGGCGAAACGCTCGCCTAGCGCCAACATCGTTTGGTCGACCTCGCCCTTTCGGCCGAGCACTTCAAATACCCGTTGAGGCTCGATCTTTCCTACCACCAGAATCGAATCGATTTCGCGTGTCTCGATTGTGTCCGTCGTCCGCTTCGCTGTGTCCTCGCCGATCAGGATGCGAGTACCGTAGCTTTTGTTGACCCCTTCCAGACGCGAAGCGAGGTTCACTGTGTCTCCCATGACTGTGTAACTTTTCATAATGTCGGAGCCGATATTGCCGACGACGACCTCCCCTGTGGCAATGCCAATCCGCATGTTGATGTCCGGCAAACCGCGCTTGATGCCCATCAGCTCGGGCAATTCCTGGCGGAAGATACTGAGCCGGGCCAACTGATCGAGCGCTGCGAGGCACGCCAGGCGCGCCTGATCCTCATCGCTGGTGAAGGGTGGGCCCCAGAAGGCCATGATCGCATCGCCGATGTATTTGTCGATGATGCCGTTGTGCTCGCGGATAGGGCTGGACATGGTCGTGAGGTACTGATTGATGACGTTCACCAGGCCGCGGGGCGTGAGACCTTCGCCGATTGAGGTGAACCCCTTCATGTCGCAAAACGACACAGTCATCATCCGACGCTCGCCGCCGGCTCCGGCCAACTCCGGCCGGTCGATCAATCCCTCGACGATACGCGGGTCGATGTACTTGCCGAAGGTCTCGCGGATTTGTGCCTTGACGCGCAATTCTGCCACCATCTGGTTGAATGCTTTGGTGAGCGAGCCGATCTCATCCCTGGAAGTGATCGGGACGACAGTGTCAAGAGCGCCCCCTTCCACTGCCTTGGCGCCATCCAGCAGGCGCCGCACTGGGCGAACCAGACCGAAGGTGATCGCGCCGGCGACAAGCAGCCCCAGCGCCCCGGCAATGGCCATGACCAGCAAGCTCACTGTGATGACCTGTGCTTGCTGGTGTCGCGTATCTTCGGCCGCCGCTTGGGCGAGGAGCAACATCTCGTGGCGAGCGGCGTCGATTTTATAGTCGAAATCGTCGCGTAGTGCTTCAACAGAGTTCATTTGCCTTCGGAACTCGGCGTAATCTTTCTTCTCGAGCGCTGCCAGGGCACTCTGCGCTTGCTTTTCATAATGCTGGCGATCCTGTGCCATCAGTTCGAGTCGAGTGTCAAGGCGCGCCAGCGCCACCACGCCTGTGAACTTTCCACCCCCTTTAACCTGTTCGGCAAGCTGTCTGCGCGTGTAGGCCAGTTCCAAGTCGGTCTGGCGCCCTTTTTCGGTAAAGATCTGAATGTTCTTTTCAATCGAGGCCTGGTCTTGGGGCGTTTCAAGGAGGTTGATGACGATACGGCGCAGGTAGAGCGCTTGTTCGACCGACCGGACGTTGGCTCTGGCGAGCGCGCCATAGCCGGGGATGTAGTGCTCGATGACGAAATCAAGCTGGCCGCCGACTTCCCGCGCCAGGCGAGTCGACAGCAGAGCAACGAATGACATTAACGCGAGCAAGCCGATGGCGATGGCGAAAATCTTGAGGCCTATCGTGATCCGCATGTTAACCTCTGAAAAATTCTGAGTCGCGACCCCGCCCAGCGGGGAGGCGGATTCTCACCGGACAATCCGCGTCCCCCTGGTGCGGAGTTGCGGCGCGGATTCTTTCACACCTTCTGACTAACTGCTTGTTTCCGGCGAGAGACCCTACTCTGGAGGTTCAGCACCAAGATCTGTTTTGCTTCGTTTCCTGGCTTTCTTGTCTTTAACCCAGCCCTCTTTATTCACCTGCCGGCCGCGTGCGATCCCCAGCGAATAAGGCGGAATGTCTTCGGTGATAGAGGAACCGGCAGCAACGTAAGCGCCCTCGCCCACTCGGACCGGAGCAATCAACTGTGAATCGCTGCCGATGAACGCGCCGTCGCCGATGTAGGTTGGATTTTTGGCGACGCCGTCGTAGTTGCAGGTGATCGTGCCGGCGCCGATGTTGACGTCCTTTCCGATCTCAGCGTCACCGAGATAGGTCAGGTGTGCAGCCTTCGATTTGTCGCCTACGTGGCTGTTTTTTACTTCGACAAAGTTGCCGATACGGCAGCCCGCGCCGACTGTTGCGTGCGCGCGCAGATGAGCGAAGGGCCCAACTGTCGTGCCTGGACCGACTTCACTCTCCGTGATTACACAACTGTCCAGGATCTGAGCTTCAGCGCCGATGCGGCTATCGATAATTCGTGTGTTGGGGAAGATGGTCACCTTCTGTCCAATCTCGGTCGCGCCTTCGATAATCACGTTCGGATAAATGACTGTGTCGCGCCCAATTTTTGTCTCGTGCGATGCAAAAAAAGTTTCCGGATGAAGTATGCTCACGCCCTGCAGCATGAATTGCCGGGCGCGGCGCAACCAGATCTTCCGCTCGGTTTCGGCCAGCTCGACGCGAGTATTTACGCCCCAGAGCGTTTCTGGCCGCAAAGAGGTTAGTGCCACGGCTTTGTAGCCCATCTTCCGGAGCACTTCAAAAGTGTCGGTGAGATAATACTCACCTTGCGCATTCTTGTTGTTGAGCTTTGCCAGAGCTTTCTTAAGCGCGGCGGCGTCAAAGCAGTAAATGCCGGGATTGACTTCATCGATTTTTTTCTCTTCTGGAGTGGCGTCGCGCTCTTCCACGATCCGCTCGATCTGTGAACCGCTGCGGATGATGCGTCCGTAACCTGTGGGCGGCTGCATGCGCGCAATCAGGAGCGCCAAAGCTGTGCCTGTCCGTTCGCGTTCGTGAATAAGCGCGCGTAATTCATCGGCTGCCAGGAGCGGGCTGTCGCCGTAAAGGATCACGACATTCCCTTCAAAATCCTGCAAGGCGGCAATAGCTTGAATGACTGCATGACCAGTCCCCTTTTGTTCCTCCTGCAGGACGAACTCGACAGGATATTCCTGAAGCGCTTCCTTGACCTGGTCAGCTTCGTAACCGATGACCACCAGGATTTTCTCCGGTTCCAGAGCCATTGCTGTCTCCACCGGGTAGAGAATCATGGGACGACCGCACAAAGGATGAAGAACCTTGGCGTGCTCCGACCGCATGCGCGTTCCCTTGCCGGCAGCAAGAATGACCACACAGCAGGGGTAAATGCGCTTGGCATGGCTCGCGACTGGCTGGGTCATGACGCTAGAAGTTTAGCAGAAAAACGTCCGTTGTCCGTGGTCCGTTGTCCGTGGACAGTCAGTCGCCCGTTGTTGAAAACTCCTTATCGGTGGTGTGGCTAAATAACAGAGTAAGGACGACTGACAACGGACAACGGACGCTTTTCAAATCCGCAATCCGAAATTCGCAATCCGCAATCGACCTCACTCCACCTTGGGTGTTTCGACGAGCGCTACAAACTCTTTATTGCTGCGGATCGGTTCGAAATCGGGGTCGTTGCGGGCGAGGAATTTATTTTCCGGATTGAGTTGGATGGCTTTCTGAAGGCTCTGAATAGCCGGGTCGAGGTCTGCTGCCTGCGCGTGGGAAGCGGCCAGTGCGTAATGGATGTAATCGCCCTTTGGATTCAGTTCGATCGCCCTAAGAAAATGCTCTATAGCCCGCTGGAAATTTGCTTTGTTGTGCTCGATGACGCCCGCGTCGAACATTTCTTCGGCCGTCTTGGGCTGCGGCGCTCTCCTGGTCGCCCCCTGTGATCGGCCGAACTTAATGAAATTGCGGGCGCGGTCAGTGAGCTCAATTTCGTCGGGATAATTCTCAATGAGTCTTTCAAATAAGTCCATTGCCTGCTGGTAGTTTTTGTTATAAAGGGCCTTGATTCCGCGTTCATAAAGATCGAGCAAGGCTCTCTCATCTCGCTTTCGCGCAGCCAGAGCCTTTTCCGCCGCCGCCTGGGCCGCCTTCTTGGCTGCTCTGCTTGCCGCTTTCAAAGACAGCTTGCCAGGCTTTCGTGACCTAGTAATTTTCTTTTTGCCGGCAGAGCCCGCGGGTCTCTTGCGCTTTTTCTCGGCTCTTTTTAAGCGTCTGGCCTCTGGTCTTTTTCGTTTCGCTGTCTGGCGGGGCCGCTTGGTTTTGGCAGGTGACATTTATCTTCTTTGTCTCCAGTAAGTTAAAGAGCAGGATGCGTGTCAAAAAGCCCCACTTATTATAGGTGTTTCGGCCTTTCAGTCAAGACACAGCAGGAAACGGTGTGTGCGCGTGATTGCAGAAACACATGGTTCTCTGTGTTATAAATGTAATTTCTCTAAAAAGATCCTGAAGGTGGCCGGATGGAGATTCCCAATTTTGTATTGCGTGAGGAGGAAAATGAAAAAATTACTTTTGTTCTCTCCTCGCTGTTAAGCACATGCGGCGCGGAAGCGCTGTTCTTGATCAATCGAAATGGCCAGGCTATTGCATCGAGTGGCCAGTCTCCTACGCGGGACGAGCAGGCGTTAGCCTCGTTGAGCGCCGGAAGCGTTGCTGCCACTCATGGATTGGCGCGGATCCTCGGCGAAGCCGAGTTCAGCTCCATTTCGCATCAGGGAAACAGATGGAACATTCACATTTCATCGGTAGGGGATCGTGCTATTCTCGTAGTCGTTTTGGAAAAAAGTAAAGGCTCGGTCGACGAACCTGCCTTGCGCCGCGCCAAAATGATATTAGAGGATATCTTGAAGAAGAACTGGCAGGGGCGCAGCGATGTTTCCGCAGGGAAGGCGTGACCAAAGTCACAACGCCGCTCCGTTGAATCTTCCGATAATAACTGGCTCGCCAGAGAATTCATGTCGTTTATCAATTACGCCAATCGAGAAATAAACTGCAAGATTGTTTATTACGGTCCTGGACTCGCCGGCAAAACTACAAATATCACCTTCATTTACGATTCGGTCAATCCCAAGAGCAAAGGCAAGCTTATCTCTCTCAACACGGAAATGGACCGTACTCTCTTCTTCGACTTCCTGCCGCTGGACTTGGGCAACATCGGAGGCTTCAAGACAAGGTTCCATCTCTACACGGTCCCTGGCCAGGTCTTCTACGAAGCGAGCAGAAAACTGATTTTGAAGGGAGCCGATGGAGTAGTTTTTGTCGCCGACTCGCATCCCGATCGCATGGACGCCAACATTGAAGCCATGAGGGACCTGAAGGAAAATCTGAAGGAATACGGGTACGAAATCGAAAAAATCCCTTACGCGCTGCAACTCAACAAACGCGATTTAAAGCCGCTGATCCCCGCTGCCGATCTGGTGCGTGAGCTGAAGATCGGCAGCGAGCCGGTTTTCGAAGCCGTCGCCGTCAAAGGCACCGGTGTGCCCGAGACGCTGAAGGCCGTGGCCAAGCAGGTGCTCACTGTTTTAAAGCAGGATCTGCTGTAAGTCGCGGGTCGAAAGTCTGCGGATTACCCTATTGCGGATTG
>DASYPF010000115.1:0-4865 GCA_036006905.1 Acidobacteriota bacterium | reverse complement strand
GGGAACACGGGGAGAAAAGGTTCTTTTATCAGCAACATCATATGGTGACAATTTGAGCAGTCGCTTCGGGTCCCCGTGTCCCCAGTGTTCCCCGTGGTTCAGTCCTACCTTGCGGGACAACGCAAAGTCGGGGATACGACTCCAATCAAATAATTGAAAAACCATTAGCGCGTCTCTACGATTCGACTTTCGACTTTACGGTCCATCACCCGCCATTCGAACTTCGTCATTCGAACTTCGTCATTCGTCATTCTACTGCTTCATTGCAGCCAAAATTTTCTGCGCCAGGTCCAGCGCGGCGCGGCCTTCCTGGCCGCCGCATTCGGATTTGGTTTTATTGCCGACCGCTCTGAGAAATGCTTCCAACTCGACGCGCAACGGCTCGGCCCGGCTGACCTCCAGCTTCCTGTCGACGATTTCCCTTCGGCCGTCGCGCTCCATCAGGCTGTAAAAGGAAACCTGCTGCTCGTGGAAATCAATGCTGACGTAATCATGCGCCTGGAAAAAGCGAAGCTTTCGCACTTTCTCGTTGGAAACGCGGCTTGCCGTCACGTTGGCAACGCATCCGTTTTCAAATTCCAGACGGGCATTAGCGATATCGATGCGTGAAGTCAAAATAGGAATACCGACTGCATGCACGCTTTTCAACGGTGATTTCACAAACCAGCCGATGATGTCCAAGTCATGAATCATCAAGTCGAGAACGACGTCGATGTCCAAACTCCGCGTGACGAAAATCCCCAAGCGGTGCGCTTCAAAAAATCTCGGATCTTTGACGTATGGCTGAACCACCTGCAATGCCGGATTGAAACGCTCCGAGTGGCCGACTTGCAGAATCGCGCCTCCTTTGGCAGCCGCTTCGATCATGCAATCGGCGCCTTCCAGGGAATCCGCTATCGGTTTTTCCACCATGACATGAATTCCTCGCTGCAGGAAATCGACAGCGATGTCGCGGTGTTGGCGAGTGGGCACCGCCAAGCTTACTGCTTCCACTCGATCGAGGACGGAGCGATAATTTGTCCCCCAGTGAACACCCAGTTGATCGGCAACGCGGCGCGCACGCTCTTCACGAACGTCGATAACGCACACCAGTTCGGCACCCGGAAGAGCAGCCAGGTGGCGCGCGTGGTGCTCCCCTAACGCTCCCACACCGACAACCGCGACGAGAATCATTCCTAGCCTTCTCCCACAAGCGAAATCCGGCCTTCATCAGCGCGGGCAATCAGAGCCGCTTTGTCCAAGAGCAGAGTCTTTCCGGCATCCATCGCCAGCGCCCTTGCGCCCGCTGCTGCCATGCTTTCTACGGTACCCAATCCCACTACCGGGACATCAAAGCGCATGTCCTGATCGGGTTTGGCCACTTTAATGACGCAAAAATTGCCGCCACATAAGTCTCCCGCTCTGCGAATCACGGCGTCGGTTCCCTCCATGGCTTCAATTGCCACCACTGCCTGATCTTTGACTGCGATGGTCTGTCCCAGATCGAGGCGCGCAATTTCCTTGGCGACGGCGCGCCCGTAGGCGATGTCTTTTTTTCGATTTTCCGTGAGCGGCGGGCCGGCAAACAGCCCCCGAGGCGCCAGCAGAGGCTGCAGGAAGGCCGTCGAATCGATCAGCTCAATCCCTTCGCGGCTCAATTCCTGTGCCACCGCTCCAATCAGACTATCGGTATTGCGACGCGGCAGGGACGCAAGCATCCGGACCATGCGAAAGTCGGGCACGGCTCCGCTGAATATCTGCGCGTGTTTAACCTGCCCGGCCATCACCGCTTTGCTCACGCCCTCGCTTTTGAAAAAGTCGATCAGTTTGCCAAGCTGTCCGATCCCCATCCAGCAAACCTTTTCCGCAGCCTGCTCGATTTCCGGAAAGGTCTCTTCTTTTACCGCGGCGACCACCATGGGGATGTTCCGGTGGCGGGCCGCTTCCAAAACGAGGAAGGGAAATTTGCCGTTGCCAGCGATCAGGCCGTATCGCTCCATCACCGAATGAATCCGCGATCCGATTCGGAAGCAAACCGAATCAGTGCCCGCACGTGTGGGTTGTCAGGAAATTCCTGGCGCAGCTTCTCGACTGCTCCCTTTAATTGCAATTGGGACTGGATCAGGATGCGGTAAGCCTTTTTGAGAATCTGGATTTCTTCTTTCCGAAAACTACGGCGCTCCAGCCCCAGCGTATTGATGCCGTACGTGCTCGCTTCGTTGCGGCTGCCTACGGTCTTTACAAAGGGGAGGGCATCACGCGTGATCACCGAATAACCTCCAACGTAAGCATGGCTTCCCACTCTGCAGAACTGGTGTACTCCGGAAAACGCTCCCACCGTAGCATTGTCTTCAATTGTAACGTGGCCGGCAAGCGTTGCGGCATTGGCCAGAATAGTCCCGTTGCCCACTCTGCAGTCATGGGCCACGTGTACTCCAGTCATCAAGTAATTATCGTCTCCCAAGATGGTGTAGCCGCCTCCTCCTTTCGTTCCACGATTGATAGTGACGAATTCGCGGATCAGATTGTTTTTGCCCATCTTCAGATAGGCTATTTCTCCCTCGAACTTGAGATCCTGGGCATCCGACCCAATAGAGCAGTGAGAATAGATTTTGCATCCGGCTCCGATTTCTGTCGGCCCTTCAACGCGCACGTAAGGACCAATCCTTGTACCCGCCGCGATTTTTACCCGGGCGCCGATGATCACGTACGCATCAATACTCACATCGGACGCAATATCAGCACTGGGATCGATGATGGCGGTAGGGTGGATGTTCATTTAAAAAATGAGAGTTTCAGGTTTGAGGTTTCAGGTTGCAAGTTTCAGGTTTCGAGTTCTGGGTTTCGGGTCCCGGGTTGTCAGGTCACGGATGATTTCGAACGTGGGAAATGTGTGCACCAGGCTGTTAACTCAGAACTTGAAACCTGGAAACCTGAAAACCTGGAACCCGGAACCCGGGACCCGGGATCCAAAATCCGAAACCTGAAACTCGGTCTCGTCGATAGCATCTACCTTTCAACAAGTGACGACATTAAGATCCCTTCAGCCACCAGTTTGTCATCGACAAAAGCTTTCGCCTGAATTCGGCAGATGCGGAGCTTGAAATTGAGTACTTCCACTTCAATGCGGAGTTGATCGCCCGGAACTACCGGTCTGCGAAACTTTGCGGATTCAATCGAGGTGAAGTAGACCAGGCGATTTTGCGCCTCCGGCCCGGCGGAATGAAGAAGCAGGACGCCACCAACCTGTGCCATTGCCTCTATAATCAGGACCCCCGGCATGATCGGCTTGCCGGGAAAGTGGCCAGCAAAAAACGGTTCGTTGACGGTGACATTTTTGATGCCTATGATTTTCTTGCCCGGCTCCCATTCTAATATTCGATCCACCAGCAGAAAGGGGTAACGATGCGGCAGCAATTCCAGGATCCTTTCCAGAGAGGGAACTTCCAGTTTGATTTCAGTCGGATCCATTGGCTTTTTCTCGCTTCAGCCGCTCCACTTCCTTTTGAAGATTCTTTAGCGTTTCGTGCATCTCCGGCAGGCGCGCGTACAGGATCTGCGCCCGAATCCAACGTTCATGGTCGATAGGCGGCATGCCGGAGACTTTCAAATCTGCAGGCACGCTTTTGGAAACACCCGCTTTAGCTGTGACAACCGTGCGATCGCCGATTTCAACCTGCGGATTGGTACCCACCTGTCCGGCCAGAGTGACTGACTCTCCCAGCCTGGTCCCTCCGGAAAGTCCTACTTGCGCAATCAACAGGGAGCGCGCGCCGATGACGCAATTATGACCAATGTGCACTAAATTATCCAGCTTCACGCCATCTCGCAACTCGGTCACGCCCAGCGTGGCGCGATCGATACAACAACCAGCGCCGATTTCCACTCGATTGCCGATGCGCACGCCCCCCACCTGCGGAATTTTGACGTGCTCTTGGCCGTCGTATACAAATCCATAACCGTCGCTTCCTAAAACCGAGCCGGAATGAACGATTGTCTCGCTGCCTATTTCCACGTCGCCGTAGACAGAAACGTTCGAGTACAAAACCGTCCCGTTTCCCACGATCACATTGCGCATCAGCACGGTGCCGGGAAAGATCTGGCAACGGGCTGCGACGCGGCAGCATGGGCCAATATAGACGAACGCCCCGACGTGTGCCGATCGATCCACTTCGGCAAGCGGATCCACATAAGCAGTAGGATGGATTCCCGGTTGCAAACGCTCGGGAGGATAAAACAGGAGCAGCAGCTTGGCGAAAGCGAGCTTTGGGTTGGAGACGCGCAGCAGGTTGTGTCCCACAACCTTGATCTTGTCAGCGACCAGGAATGCGCCCGCTTTCGTTTCGTCTATTTTCTTTAAGAACTTAGAGCTGGCGACCAGGACAAGATCGGAAGGGCCGGCGTCCTCAAAGGAGCGAATTCCAGTAATGCAAATCTTTGGATCACCGGTGACGGAGCCGCCCGCGATATCGGCCAGTTCGCGCAACGTTTTCTGCATAACGGGTTACAGGTTACATGCAGTGCCAGGAAAAAATAAACCGGAAAGCGCCAGGTCATTGGTCATCGGTCATCGGTCATCGGTTCGGTCACAGGTCACAAGTCTGCAGGTCACAGGTCATCGGTCATCGGTCATCGGTCAGGTCACAGGTCTGCAGGTCACAGGTCACAGGTCATCGGTCATTGGTTAGGTCACAGGTCTGCAGGTCACAGGTCATCGGTCATCAGTCATCGGTCACAGGTCATCGGTCATCGGTCATCAGTGATCGGTCATCGGTCATCAGTGATCGGTCAGAAGCCTGACCGCTTTGTCAAAAGCCTAACCCTTTATGATCGACATAAAATCGTCGCGGGCAGAGATGACCGATGACCTCTGACCTGCAGCCTCT
>DASYPF010000114.1:0-5794 GCA_036006905.1 Acidobacteriota bacterium | reverse complement strand
TGCACCGTGACTACATTAGGATGCGCAAATCCAGCGGCGGCGCGCGACTCGCGGCGGAAGCGCTCAGCCGCTTCCGCGCTGCTCAAGTAATCGTCACGAATCAGCTTGATTGCGACGTTACGCTCCAGGTCCTGGTCGACTGCCTGGTAAACAGTCCCCATGCCTCCGCGCCCGAGACGCTTTTCCAGATGGTAACGTCCGGCCAGCGAGCGCGGGAGAGAAGCTGCTGTCAACTGAGCGTTATCGTTGGGACAAATTCCTGCCCCACTGTCAAAACAAGCTCCACACTGAGGGCACTCCTCGAATCCTTCTGTCCGCGGCAGAGCGATCGGCCTTTCCAGCAACAAAGCAAGACCCGACGCCAGCGTCACGAGCAGTTCCTGATCTTCGCCGCTATAGGGCTCTTCGGACCGTTTAATCCCTAGCGCCAGCAAAGCTTCCCTGCTGTTTGGTCCCACAGCAATGGGAACGAGCAAATCAATACGCGCGCGACGTAAAAAATCTGTCTCTTCATGCGGTAGTTGCTGCTTGAGCCAGCTTGTTTCGGTGAGAGATACTTCCAGCGGTTTGCCCAGCAAGCGCACGAGCGCCGTCAACTTGCTTTCGGCGGGCATCGGCGGCAGGGCTTTTTCTGTTGGGACGATTGCCAGCGTCCGATAGTTGGAGGCCTGGGGCTCATGCAGCAACAAAGCGGCGAACTCCGGGTGCAGGGCCGCTTCAATACGCGCCACCAGCCGTGGCGCTACCGCTTCCAACCTTGTCGCGTGCCGTATTTCCTCCACCATTTCGCGCAGTAGTTTTTCGGCGCTGTAACGCTCGCGAAAAAAGCGCCGATCGAGCGATTCCGCCCACCGCTCGCGCTGCCGGTGCGCCAGAAAAGCCAGCCCGATCAGTCCGCCATAAATCCAGCCACGCGCTTGTAAGATCGAAACGAAGGGCTGGTCTCCGTGAAGCAGCAGATCCAGCAACAGGAGTCCCGCCAGCGCCGGAACAAGCGAAAGCAGCAGCCGGCGCGCCAGCGCGTACTGCACCCCCTGGCGGACCATGAGCCGAATATCAAAGAGACGGTGCCGCAAAATGGCGTACGCAAACGAAAACGGGAAAGTTAGAAAAAGGAAATTACCCAGCAGTGGGACAGGGGAAGAATAGTAGGCAGGTTCGAATTTGCGCAGCGGTTCCCAGTAAGTAAGAAGGATCTGCGGCAACATCGGCAACCAGCCGATGATGAGGCCCAGCAGCAATACACGCACGCGCCGGCGCTCATTAATTTGGTCCAGTCGCCGGTAATTGACTGCCAGAGCGGCCATACTTCCAACCAGATATCCCGCAACTATCAGCGTGACCATCGGCAGCCAATAATCGGGAACGCCGCCGGTGACGTGGCTCACGTAGTTTGGGTGATAAACCATCACAAAAAAGAAGGAAAGAAGCGGAAAAGCTGTGACCAGCGCCGGCACCCACACGGCAATCCATATCCAGCGTGCCCGGAAAAGGTTACGTGGAAATGTGGCAAAGAACGTCAAGAAAAGTGGAGCCAGTAAAATCGTGCCGCTTATACCAGCAATCCACAGCGGCACACCCAGGAGCGCCGGCAAATGCCGCCAGGCTGCTGCCGAGCCAATGGGCGGCGCATCGCTGGCAACGGCGCCGGCGGCCAGCAGCCATGCTCCCAAGCGCGCATTCAAGTCGTAGGGCCGGCTGAAGGCAATCACCAGAGCGAGAAGCAGCATCACCAGTTGGCCGCCCCGGATAGTGGCAAGACGGAATCTATATTCGGCTCCCCACCGGCCCAGGGAACTACGTGCCAGCGTCAAGGTCAATTTCATCCGATCATTCGAGCGCTGAATCTCGAATTGCATCGGCCGCCCCACTTCGAAGTTGGCGCGCACGGCCAGCCACTCAGGAAAATTGCGGACCGGCCGGCCATCGATCGCCAGGATCCGGTCCCCCGATTGCAGGCCGGCTCGCCCAGCCGGGGAATCTGGCGCAATCCCCAACGCCCTCACCATGCCCTGACCATGCGAGGTCCCAAACCCGGGCGATTCCGGGCCCCAAAATTGGTCATAGATGAGCAGCGCAAAAAAACCGATAAAAGTTGCTGCTATGAAAAATATCCACCAAGGAGCGCGGGTCTGTGGCACTGGATTATGATCCTTCCAAAAGTCGTTGTGCTGTCGATTATAGCTTCTGTTTGACGCGCGCGAATGATAACCTGAAGCGGCATTTCCAACCACTTTCAGGAGGGGGCATGACAATCTTTGGCAAGAGTTTGTCCGAGTATATCCGCTTTCAAAAGGGATTTCTTTTGCTGATAGTGGCCGTGGCGGTGGCGCGCCTGGCACTGTCGCTTGCAGGCGTTCCTAACGCCACAGCCAAATGGGTGAGCGTTACGGCTATGTTGCTTATCGGCTTGCTTTATTATTCCGTACGCGTATACACGAGCGGCTTTGGCAGCTACCGGCAGCTTCTTCCCATTATCTGGTTCCAAAGTTTCACCGCGCACTTGATTATTGCCGCCGCTATCGTGCTTGGCATTGTCACGCAGCACGACAACATCTTCACTGCTCCGGAATACTCGGGCGGAGGTGACGGCAAAACCTGGTTTCATGCAGGCGCCCATCTGGTGCTGGGCACGACCGTCGGGCCGCTCATCGGGTGGCTGGTCGGCTGTCTGATCATGTTCATCACCAAGAAAGTGAAGCGCGAAAAGCCAGCGATGGCCTAATGCACTGCAGCCCGCAAAGCGGGCTGTGGAGTTTGGACATTTTCTCACGCTGCAATCGCACTGGGATTTACCGCCCCTGTCCGCGAAAGCGGACCCATAGCAGTAGCCGGGGGTGCCGACGCGCGAAGCGCGGGCACCCCCGGTTGGCGATCCCCAATATCGCCCCGGACCGCGCAAGCGGTCCCATTACGTTCGGCAAACAATCGCATTGTCGGGAATTGAAGCCCGCCCCGTGCCCCGATTATTCGTGAATTAAGAGAACTAGCCACGGATTTACACTTCCCAACCTGAATACGATTATCATATAATCTGATTTTATGAGAGAGAAGCATCTTTTGTCTGTGACCCAGCTAGCCCGGAATTTTGCGGACTGCGTCAATCGAGTAGCCTATCGAGGAGAGCATTTCATCCTAGTGCGCGGCAAGAAAGTTCTGGCGGAACTGGTACCCGTGCCGAAGGGAAGATGTCTGGGCGAACTGCCGGCACTATTGAAATCTCTCCCACACTTAACAGAAACGGAAGCGCGCAGTTTCGCCCGAGATCTTTCCCATGCCAGATCTAAACGGAAGCGAGAACGACTAAAGGATCCGTGGGAGTCGTAATTGATTCCAGTGTGCTGATCGACTTTGAACGAGGCCGAATCGATCCAGCGCCTCATGTTCAAGGTCGAGAAGACGAGGAATTTTTTATTTCGGTTATTACGGCAAGCGAGCTTTTGCATGGGGTACGGCGTGCGACGAGCCGCGCGATTCGATCCAGGCGTTCTGCTTTTGTGGAAGCAATCCTCGAGAGGTTTCCCGTTTTGGCCGTCGATCTTCCTGTTTCCCGAATTCATGCGCAAATTTGGTCGGATCTGGAACCGCGCGGGATTATGATCGGTCTGCACGACTGCTGGTTGGCGGCCACGTGCATCGCTAACGGCTATAGCCTGGTAACGAGTAATCTCCGAGATTTTAAGAAAATTCCTGGGTTAAGGCTGGAATCCTGGTCAACGTAAAAATCCAAGGTCGAAAGTCCAAGGTCGACAGTCGAAGGTCGAAAGTCCAAAGTCGAAAGTCCTGGGTGCATGTTGTTCAATATCGAGACTGCGCATGCTGCTGTCTCCGACTTTTGACCTTGGACTTTCGACCTTGGACTTTGGACCTTGGACTTTGGACCTTCGACGTTGGACCTTCGACTTTTTTTGAGCGCCGTCACTCTACCTTAGCCACTCCCACAGCCTGCGCGTTGCCTCCCGCGCGGACTTTCTTTTCCTTCTTTAGAACTTCTGCGCAACCGGCGACGCCGCCAACTGAAGCGACGGCGCTGAGCTGATGGCCCATCGCTTTGAGTTTCTCGCGAATGGAGGCGGACAAAGACTTTGATATTTCGACCGGCTCTTTGCCCTCGAGGTGGATCCGGGGCGCCGCAACAGCCTGGTAGGAACTGGCAGCGAAGTCGACCACTCGTTGTGCCATAGTTGCCGAGACGCTGACGATGCGCCGTCCTCCAGCGATTCCCAGTCCTGCGTCGCGATCCGGCAAGCGAACGATCAACGGCGCGACGTTATTGAGCGGTCGCTTGCGCGGGCCGACGGAATTGGGCCCGCCCGGTCGCGGGTCGAACCGGCACATGCCGTGACCCAGGATGATTCCGGTGCCGGGGACAGTAACGCACGAGCCAAAATTTCCGCCCTGAGTAAAGGTTATCGACACCAGATTTCCCTTGGCATCTGCCGCCGATAGATGCACCGTCCCATGAGGCGGCGCTGCCGAGGGCGCCGGCGCCAGAGTGTCAATGTGGTCCGGGAACTGCCGAATCGTTTCCACCCGTCCCGCCGCATACTCTTTACTGAGAAGCCTGTTGACGGGCACGGGGGAAGACTCCGGATCTGCCAGATAGCGGAAGCGGTCGCGCCACGCAAGCTTGAGGATCTCAGCCAGACGATGCCAATAAATCACCGAATCGTCTGCAGCCGGTTGGAAAGCTTCCATCATATTGAGTATCTGCAGGCTAGTTAGCCCGCCGTTGGGAAGAATCGCGCTGTAGACGGGGGCCCCGCGGAAAGAAGTTGCGTAAGGCTCGGTAACGCGAGGCTGGAATTCAGCCATGTCCTTTCGCGTCAGCATTCCGCCCGTGGAGCTGACGTAATCGGCAATCTTGCGGGCCAAATCGCCCTGGTAAAAATCACGCCACCCGGCAGTAGCGATGCGCTGCAAGGTCTTCTCCATGTCGCGGCGGTGCCAGATATCTCCGGCGGCGGGAAGCCGCCCTTCGGGCATAAGATGTTGGACGGTCGGTTCAAACCGGCGAATCACGCGTTCCTTGGACTTAATGGCGTCGGCGAGAGACGCGCCGTACGAAATTCCCTCTTCCAGAAGCTTCTGCGAGGGCGCCACGATTTCGGGCCACTTCAATTGCCCCCATCGCTCCCACAAAATGCCGATGCCGGCCATCGTCCCGGGAACCCCGGTCGCCAGAGGGCCAACCACGTTGGCATTCCCCTTAACATGACAACCGTACTCCGTTTCATTGATCCCCGGTTCGCCTTCAGCGTCAGGGATCAACTGATACATGTCGGGGCGGGCGGCGGCCGGAGCCGTGGAGTTGGCATCTAGCGACCAAACGCGGTCCGACTTTGGTTCCAGCACCACGGCACAGGCGACATATCCTCCAACGTCGACAAAATGCGGCTCGAGCATACAGGTGGCCAGGCAGGCTGCGGCGGCCGCATCCATGGCATTTCCTCCACGCTCGAGCATCTGCACACCGATCTGGGCAGCCCGCTTGGCGCCGACAGCAACTGCGCCCTTTTCCGAGATCACTTCTTTGGCTTCAATCATCGAAGAAGAAGCTGCGAAAGTTGCAGAGTGGACAGAGGAGAACAGCGTGGCTCCCGCCACCGTCGCCGCCATGCGAGAAGATTTCTCGATAAATTCCCGGCGGCTGGTCGAATGCTTGTCCTTTGAATTCCGTCTTGTCAATGGTAATCCGTTGAGCTATCAGCGGTCGGCGGTTAGCTATCAGCTTTCAGCTATCAGCTTTCAGCTATCAGCGGTCAGCTATCAGCTATCAGCGGTCAGCTATCAG
>DASYPF010000113.1:0-4947 GCA_036006905.1 Acidobacteriota bacterium | reverse complement strand
CACTCTCCCGCTCCACCCGCTCCATCCGCTCTCCCACTCATATTCCTTGCCTGAAAACCTGAGCGTATAATACTTTCCATTTCATGGCCCTCCCTTCCGGCACTCGGCTTGGACCTTATGAGATTGTTTCGCTCCTGGGCGCAGGCGGCATGGGTGAGGTGTATCGTGCCAGGGACACACGCCTGGATCGCACCGTGGCCATCAAGGTTTTGCCTTCGCATCTGTCGGCCGACCTGGAGCGCCGGCAGCGCTTTGAGAGGGAAGCGCGGGCTGTCTCCAGTCTGAATCATCCTCACATTTGCACTCTGCATGACATCGGCCACCAGGATGGCATTGACTTTCTGGTGATGGAATACCTGGAGGGAGAGACGCTGGATCATCGTTTAACTAAGGGTGCGCTGCCCACCGAACAAGTGCTGCGTTATGGTGTTGAGGTTGCCGATGCGTTGGACAAGGCGCACCGGCAAGGCATCATTCACCGCGACTTGAAGCCGGGCAATATCATGTTGACAAAATCAGGGGCTAAGCTGCTTGACTTTGGTCTTGCCAAGCTGCGGCAACCCGAGTCAGGTGCGGTATTGGCAAATCTTTCGGCGCTTCCCACCGAACAGGGCCGAAAGTTGACCGGGGAAGGCACGATTCTTGGAACATTCCAATACATGGCGCCCGAGCAATTGGAAGGAAAGGAAGCCGACACGCGCACTGACATCTTTGCCTTTGGCACAGTCGTCTATGAGATGGCGACCGGCAAGAAGGCGTTTGAAGGCAGGAGCCAGGCAAGTTTGATTGCGGCAATTCTCGATTCTGAACCTCCGCCTATCTCGACGCTGCAGCCGATGACCCCGCCTTTCCTGGACCACGTAATTCGGAAATGTTTGGCCAAAGATCCCGAGGATCGCTGGCAAAGTGCAAATGACCTGGCCAGCGAGCTGAAGTGGGTTGCTGAAGGTGGTTCCCGGGCAGGAGTGCCTGCGCCGATTCTGGCACTTCGCAAAAGCCGAGAGCGGCTCGGTTGGATCGTCGCGGCTGTTCTCTTCATTCCTTTAGTGGCGGCGCTGACGCGGCTTGTCACGCTCCCGCACGAGACGCCGGAGAAAGCCCGCATAGTTCGCTTTACCATATCGGCGCCAGAGAAGATGACTTTTCGGCCTTCCGACCGGCCGGCGGTTTCGCCTGACGGACGGCACGTTGCCTTTGTGGCTTCAACCACCGAGGGCAACAACGTGCTGTTGGTGCATTCGCTGGATTCCCTCCATGTACAAGTCCTGCCGGGAACGGAGGGCGCCACTCAACCTTTTTGGTCCACCGACAGTCGCTACCTTGGGTTCTTCGCCGGTCCGGAGATGAAAAAAGTGCAAATCACCGGAGGACCATCTCAAAGCCTCTGCCGCGTCACTCTGCCTAGAGGCGCCGCTTGGAACCGTAAGGGAGTGATCATCTTTGCACCTGACACGACAGGTCCGCTTTACCAAGTATCTGAAACAGGCGGTGAAACGAAGCCGGTGACAACTCTTGACCCTACCCGCGGCGAAACCAGCCATAGTTTGCCGGCTTTCCTGCCGGATGGCCGTCATTTTACATACTTTGTATTCAGTACGCGGACGGAAAATCGAGGGATCTATCTCGGATTGCTCGACTCTAAGGAAACAAAGCGACTCATGATCGCCGACTCGGCAGGAAGCTACGCGCCCGGTCATTTGCTCTTTGCACGCGGGGAATCACTGATGGCTCAGCCGTTCGACTTAAAAGACTTGAAGCTTTCGGGTGAACCGTTCGCAACCGGCGAACAGGTGGCGCCGGAGACCATCATTGTCGGCCAAGCACTTTTCTCAGTTTCTGATAACGGAGTACTAGCCTTTAGGAGCACCAGTCTGAGCGGTGACCAACTGCAGTGGCTCGATCGAGGCGGTAAAAAGCTTGGCACGATTGGTAGTCTTGGTGAGTACTCCAATCCGGCCCTCTCGCCTGATGGAAAGCAAGTTGCCGTCGGCCGCAGAGACCCGGCGACGAGAACTCGCGATGTCTGGCTCTTTGATCTGACGCGAGGCACTACTTCTAGATTCACGACCGATCCTGCCGAGGATATCAATCCGGTCTGGTCGCCCGACGGCTCTCGCATCATGTTCACTTCAGACCGCAAGGGCCATCGCGACATTTATCAAAAAACAGTTGGCGGCGCCGGAGAAGAGGAGCTCTTGTTTGCGTCACTACAGTTTAAATCCGTCGACGACTGGTCTTTGGACGGCCGATACGTGGTATACGATACCGGCAGCGATCTATGGGTGCTGCCGCTGTTTGGAGATCGAAAGCCATTTCCATTCCTGCAGACGAACTTTGACGAGCGTCAGGCTCAGATTTCCCCGAACGGGCGATGGATAGCTTATAGCGCCAATGACATAGGAAGACCCGAAGTCTATATCCAGAGCTTTCCCAAGCCCGGCAGCAAGGTGTCGATTTCGACCAGCGGGGGGACGGAACCAAGATGGCGGCGCGATGGGAAAGAACTTTTTTTCCTTGCGGCACCGAAACTGATGGCCGTTGAGGTGAAAAGTGACACGCCGACGCTTGAGGTGGGGGTTCCGAAAGCTCTATTTGAGACCGCGCTGTTTGGCACCACAAATCAGAGGAATCGCTACGTCGTTAGCCCCGACGGCCGGCGCTTTCTAATCAACGTCCCTCGTGAGGGGGCGATTGCTTCGCCGGTAACCGTCGTGGTCAATTGGGCGGCGGGGCTGAAGAAGTAATGCGGAATGTGGAATGCGGAATGTGGAATGTCCAATGTTGTCAAAGGCGCATTACGGAATGTGCGGTTCTAGAGGTCCTATGGAATGATGAGGCCAACCTAAAGTTTATCATCAGCGAAATCCTTGCATTCTGTAATACATTTCATTATAAAATCAATTATAGTTCTTATAAGGAGAGCGATCGTGGGTGCAATAGCAATTTCGAAAAAAGAAGAGGAGCAAATCCAGAGGCTTCAGAAAGAGCTCCGGATTCCGACTAAATCCGGAGTAATCCGCCAGGCGTTGAAGACACTGGAAGCCAAAACCGAAGAGGAAAGGCTGCGGCGCGATATCCGGGAGTCCGTGCGGCGCTGCTCGGCGGGAGACAAGCGCGAAAATCGTCAACTCCTCTCCGGCGCGTATATGAGTGGCACGCTTGAGGACTAAATGGAGATCAGGCGTGGATACCTTTATGTTGTAAACTTTAACCCTCCGATCCGCACAAAGCCCGGCAAACTGCGCCCAGCGTTAGTCCTGCAGTCCGATCTGGTCAATGAAGCCGGTTATCCATCAACTGTGGTGATTCCCACTACTACGAAGCTCATTGAGAATCCCGGTCTGCTTCGACTGCATCTTCCAAAAGGAGAGGCTGGTCTGGACCGAGACAGTGATTTGTTGCTGGGCCAAGTTATTGCTGTCGCCAATGATTCTTTCAGGCGCCAAATCGGCTTCTTGTCAGGCCACTTGATGGACGAAGTCGAGAGGCGCGCAAGAATTATTCTCGCGCTGTAATCCACAATGCCTGCCCGTTTGCCCGGATTTTTGCAGACGTTGTTACCACGGCGGGACCCGTCGCTAAGAACGTGTGAACAAATTTCACCGCGAAGGACGCGAAGACCGCGAAGCCTTTTCAGTTTTTCCAGGAACTTGACAGCAACTGCATCACCGCCAGCAGTTATAGCCGATGACGTGACTACTAGTTATTACTTAGTTCAGATGGCTTTGCGCCCTTCGCGTTCTTCGCGGTTAATTTTTGCACAGATTCTAACGCTCCGGGCTCTGACGTTTTCGCCGCTGGCGTGATTGCCAAGCCGCGTCTAAGCTCCTGAGAAATCTACCTATTTCGGCACTGTACCGGCCCTGGGGTACAGTTGGGACGAAATTTTGAATCTGTCCCACTTTTGAAGGTGAGTCGGCGCTTGATCTTCGAGAAATTTGGTGCAAGACTGAGATCCTAAAACCTTTAAACTGTAGTAATTCGAAGTGTACTCTTGGGCGGGGAATAATCATCTAATCAACAGCACTTGGAAATGCCACACCAACTGTGGCAGCTTTGATTCTTACCTGTTCATTTAAGGAGGGAATGACATGCACAAGCCAGTTAAATACGCGGAGAAGGCAGTGACCTATGCGGCATCTGCCGCATGGGTGGTCTTTGACCGACTAAATCGCATTCGCCCCAACCCTTCCTTTATACCGAAATGGTCCGATAAGCCTCTTTTGAAATCCTACCAGAAAACGAAGCCTCCTCTGGGCTGGCCGCGCACGACCGATTCTCTCTGCCCGAAGTGCGTGCCTGAAATTCGCCAGCAGATCATCGACGGCAAAATCCCCAAGGAAATTCTGCTCGATGAGAAGGTGGGAGAAATCAAAGCACAAATCATCGAGCGCGACGGAAAAATCCTCATGGTCAAGGATTGCCCCGTACACGGACACTTTGAAGATGTGATGGCCATCGACACTGCTTTTTTCAAGCATCTGGAGGAGGTCTTCCCGGGCCGCGACATTCGCGCCCACAACGATGAGAAATTGCACAATCACGGGTCCAGCACGATAAAACATGGGCGTGGATCGGTGCTGACGGTGGATCTGACTAACCGCTGCAACATGATGTGCGATCCCTGTTTTATGGACGCCAATCAGGTGGGTTTCGTCCACGAACTAACTTGGGATGATATCAAGACGATCTTAGACAATGCCATTTCGATCAAGCCCCGCCGCCAGATGTCGGTGCAGTTTTCAGGCGGAGAGCCGACAATTTCTCCCCATTTTCTCGACGCGGTCCGCTACGCGCGCAAAGTGGGATACAACAGTGTTCAGGCCGCGACCAATGGAATCGAATTTGCCAAGAGCGCCGAATTCGCCAAGGCAGCCGCCGGCGCCGGATTGCGGTACGCCTATTTGCAGTTTGACGGGATCGGCAATGCGGCCAATTCCCATCGCA
>DASYPF010000112.1:0-10187 GCA_036006905.1 Acidobacteriota bacterium | reverse complement strand
GTAGAGGTGGGACTGATTATCCCCGCGCGGGCTGACGCCCGCGGTTCTGATATTGGTAGAGGTGGGACTGATTATCCCCGCGCGGGCTGACGCCCGCGGTTCTGATATTGGTAGAGGTGGGACTGATTATCCCTGCGCGGGCTGACGCCCGCGGTTCTGATCTCAATTGAAATCATCTCCAAAAGAGACTACTCTCCCAAATTGAAATTCCTCCCACTTCATGATCGGCAAGACAGTTTCACATTATCGGGTGCTGGAAAAGCTGGGCGGTGGCGGTATGGGTGTGGTCTACAAGGCTGAGGACACCCGATACGCGCTTTATAATTTTAGTTTGGCGGAGGTTTATTCATGGCGAGCTTGTTCCAATTGGCAAAGCCCCGGAGGAGGCGATCGAATGTTCACCACGGAGGCACAGAGGACACAAAGGTGGCACAGAGCACAGGGCTGAAGGTTGAAGTATGAAGACTGAAACATTTAAGAACACTCTGCGTTCTGACGACTCTTCATACTTCAAGATTCAGCCCCGCTCTCTGTGCTAACTTTGTGCTCTTTGTGCCTTTGTGGTGAACGTTTGTGCATAATCCGGGCTAGTCGGCCAGGAAGGCAAGCGTTGAAAAAACAATTCGCAGCTTGCAAACGGGAGAATCGCCAATCCGCAATCCGCAATCCGCAATCCGCAATCCGCATTTGAGAAGATACTGGAACTTCGTCCGTCCCTTTACTCTTCTTGTCCCCGCCATAGGAATGATGGGTGGATCGCTGGTTGCTTGGGGAGCGCCGCCGCGCTGGCAGTCCGACTGGGGATCGGGCCCCGAGCAGTTGACAATTCAAATTCTTCTGGGAGGCCTAATGGCGGCCGTGCTGAACGCCGGCAGTAACGCGCTCAACCAGATTTTCGATCTGGAGCTGGATCGCATCAATAAGCCGGAACGGATGTTGCCGGCCGGACAGATGACGATGCGCGAGGCATGGGCAATCTGTTGCGCGGCATTCATCACTGCGCTTGCAATTGCAGCTTGGATCAACTGGCAATGTTTCTTGCTGGCGGTTGCAGCGGTATTTTTGACTGCCAGCTACTCGGTTCCCCCGCTGCGTACTAAGCGGCACGGTATTTGGGCCAACTTGACCATCGCCATTCCGCGGGGAACGCTTCTTTTTGTCGCCGGGTGGTCCGTTGTAAAAACAATAGCGCAACCCGAACCCTGGTGGATTGGCGCCGTATTTGGTATTTATTTTTTGGGCGCCACTACCACTAAGGATTTTTCAGACATTGAAGGAGACCGCGTTCATGGGTGCAACACATTGCCGGTTCTGTATGGCGTTCGGAAAGCGGCTTATTTGATGTCGCCGTTTCTAATTTTTCCGTTCTTGCTGATAGCGGCCGGAGCTCTCGCTGGAGTGTTGCATGGAAATCGGTTGTTGCTCGTGTCGATTGGCTTGGCGCTCAGTGCTTGGGGAAGTTACATCGCGTATCTGATCCTGCGCAAGCCGGAAGAATTAAGCAAAGAGAATCATGTTTCCTGGAAGCACATGTACCTGCTGACCGTAACAGCACAAGTGGGAATGGCCTTGGCGTACCTTATGTGAGACTGGTTGCCGGGTGGAATCTAGAAGGCGGAAAGCGGAAAGCGGAAAGCGGAAGGCAGAAGGCAGAAGGCGGAAGGCAGAAGGCGGAAGGCGGAAGGCAATCGGAAGGAGGCATTCGGCAGGGGGATAAAAACGAATGACGAAGTCCGAGTGACGAATGAAATAATGAGTCCGCATCATTATCATCGAAATCATCGAACTTCAGCATTCGGAATTTCTACTCGTGC
The DNA here is from genome assembly GCA_036006905.1 of Acidobacteriota bacterium. Classification (GTDB taxonomy): domain Bacteria; phylum Acidobacteriota; class UBA6911; order JACQSX01; family JACQSX01; genus DASXTB01. The sequence continues at coordinate 8,373 of DASYPF010000112.1, read as the reverse complement.
CGACTGCCTCCTGCCGACTGCTTTCCGCCTTCTGCCTTCCGCCTTCCGCCCTCTACTTCCCCGGCGAGGGTAAATGAACTTTGACAGACTCTGGTTTCACTACCTCTACGTCGCCGTCACCGTTCCGTCGGTTGCCGTCGCTATACTCCATGGACCCGCGTGGGTGGTCCCGACGCTGCAAGCGTCACTGTTTTTTCCATTGTTCTTCCGTCTTCATCGCCAGAAGCATTTTCTGCGGTTGTTTGCACTCACCTGTTTTTGGTCTGCCCTTACATCGGCTGTCGTGATCGTCGTGACCGTCTGGTATCCGTTGCAAGCGGAACACGGCATCTTCCGCGCCGCCGGTTACCGGGATGAAATGTTTACCTGGATTGCTACTGGCGTTGGCAGCGAAGCCGATATCCGGCAGTTCTTGCCTCAGCTCTTAACTCAGTTGCTGCTCTTTGGTGCAGCCTGTCTATTGTCGCTGGGCTTTCTGGGTCTTTGCCTGGGTGCAGCGCTTCTTAATTACATGTCGTTTTATGTCGGAGCGCTTTACCTGAAAGAGGGGAAGGCAGCGGCTTTGCTACTAGGATGGCCTCCCTGGGCTCTATTGCGAGTTGCCGGGTTCATCGCTGCCGCTATTTTCTTGGTATCACTGGAGCTGAGGATGTGGGATGAAATTCCGAGCCCGCCCGCCGCAGGCGGGGACTCGCATCGGAAAGTCCGCTCCCTAACGGTCGCGGCTCGGTTTTTATCTGACGTTCTGAGCTACTGGAAAACCTCAAGGAAAGCATGGCGTGAGCTCCCATTCTCCTGGCTGTGGCTCGCGATGGGGCTGATTGTGGGTGATATCGCGCTGAAGTTTCTTCTCGCCGGGTGGTGGAGGCGCCTGTTATTGCGATTTGTCTGGGTATGACCAAATCGATTTTCTCTGTGAAACCTCCGTGTTCTTTGTGACTCTGTGGTGATTTCCGTCGAGCTTTTCACCACAAAGCCACAAAGGCCACGGAGGTTTCACAGAGAAAATTGATTTGGTCAACACGCCCGTAAGGCCGGGCCTACCCAATGGCCCTTGTAGCCTACTCCCGCCTGCGGCGGGCTCAACTATTCTGAACCTGACCAGTGCGATTAGGCATCCAAACAAGCGAGTCGGTCCGTAAGGTTTGTGGCCAGATCTTGTCTTTGTAGTTTATTGAAGTTCTGCTGGCAGTGAGGTATGATTTTGAAGTTACGTAACCAAAGAGCCGCTGGACCGAGGCTCCTGACTACGGAGGTTCGATGCGCCGAGCTTTTGCCGGAATTGTCCTTCTAGTTCTGCTGACATCTTCTTTGACGGCCGCCACTGCCGCAGAGCTGCGCGGAGTGTTAAAGGACCGGCAGGGAAATCCGATCGCGAATCTCGCTATTTCTTTAATCCGGGCCGAATTACGACAGTCCCTGAAATCTGATCATTTAGGAAATTTTGTATTCAAAAATCTGGTCGCCGGCGAGTACGCCGTTGAAATCGACAATCCGAATTTCAAAGCGATTGAAGGTACGAAGGCAAAGATAAAGCCGGGAGAAAGCACCTTCCTGACCGTCATCCTTCAGCAGGTATTTGACGTGGACGCGACTCGTCCCGTTCCCAGGAATGACGAAATACGAACCATTCTGCGCAATACCGCAGACGGGCGCCTGATTCTCCGGAATAATCCGAATGCTCCAGTGGGGATGCCTGAAATGGCTTCCGCGCTCCGCGGCAACGGACTGGTTGAATTCTATTCAGGCTCCGGATGGGGAAGCGGAGACTTCACGGTCTTTCCCGTAAGTCCCTACGCCGGAATGCTTACTAATTTTGCATACAGTGAGGAAGTGAGTCCATCACTAAGCTATGTTTTTGCCGGGCAGTTTGTCTCGGGAGATGATTCGCTTTGGAAAGTGCGAAATTCGATGCGCTATCGCCTCGGCAAGAATCAGGCCGTAGAACTGCTGCTCGGTTACTCACGACTGGCGTTTAATTCTCGCAATTCTGTTCTTGTGAATGACCCCTCTGGTTTCAGCCAAAATCCAGACTTTCTCAATGCCGTCGGTTCAGCGAGAATCTTAGCTCTGGGATTAAAGCATTCATGGAACCCTACAGAAGATTTCAGCTTGGCTTACGGCTTGGAAGTAGATCGGCTTAACGCCTCCGGTTCGGAGACTTTTACCAGCCCAGCATTGGAAGCGGGCTGGAGGCCTTGGGCGGGCGGCGAAATCCTTGCGCGTGTGACGAGCAAGAGGGCTACGCGATATAACACGCTCCAGTTACCCAATGGGGTGGTAGGCGATGTCGCCGAACCCTTGTACCTGACCAAAATCGGAAACACGGTACGAGTTGGAGAAAACCGCCACCATGAGGTCGCCGGTAAACAGCAGTGGGGAAGCACGCGCGCAGAATTGGCTCTCTTTTTGGATCAGCTCCGCGGAGGAAATTCTTTTCTGGTATTCACGCCGGAACAGAATGACGGCGCTGTACTGGATCTTCCCTTTCGCAGCACCGAGCAGCGTGGCATACGGGCGTGCGTATCCACCGGCTCGGAAATCCTGAATTACGGCATCGATTATGTCTATGGCACTGCGCTTGGGTTTGATCCACCGGACCGCCACGCGACATCGGTTGAAGGTGGGCTTGGGACACATCATTACCACGCCGTTACAGGGCGGGTTCAGACAGTCGTTCCGAGAGTACACACCGTGGTCACCGGCCTAATTCGGGTTGTTCCGGGAAAGCCTCTAACGACGGTGGATCTGTTTCGTGACACGCTGAATGTCTCTAATCAAAGCGTTAACCTGTTTGTGCGTCAGGTGATCCCTTTTCCGGATCTCCTCGGTTTTTCTCCTCGCTTGGAAGCTCTGCTGGACCTGCGAAATGTGCTGAACCACGATATCGGTTTACTCCATACCGATATGGGAGACTACCTGCTGGTGCGAAATCCTCGCACCGTCCGTGGCGGCATCTCGCTGGTTTTCTGAGACAAGTCTCTCCTCAATCTCATCGCGAAGGTCTAACGGGCCGAGCCGCAGCCAAAAAGACGGAATCAAAGGCCGCTTATGGTTTTTGAATTTATTAGATTGGAGTTGTACCCCGCTCAGGATTGTTTCGTAGGGAAAGACTGAACCACGGGGAAGACAGGGGACACGGGGACCGCCCAATTGCCCTAGGATGTTGCTGATAGAAGAACCTTATCGCCCTGTGTCCCCAGTGTTCCCCCCGTGGTTTAGTTTTTTCGCCGCGAAACTCCTGCCTTTTCTGACCTCAAAGGTTGCTGTAAGCATCCAAATTATTGAATAGGATACAAAGTTTTGTATGATGTAGTCTGCAATTACTGACTTGGCAAAAGGCTACACCCGTGTTTTTAATGAACTTAGCTCCGATTGAATCCCATTTCGGCGGTGGCACGGATTTTGCTTTTTCTGGCTGCCAATTGGGCTCTGCATGACACACTTTTCAGTCAGGCTGAAAATCATATTCGCAATCGCTGCGTCGGTGGGTGTCGTTTACCTGGCGTTTTGGAATTTGGAAAGCCGGGTACGCTGGCATGAGATCTCCGACGGCGCCTCCTGGACGAATACTCGAGACGGTGTGGTGGCGCGATTGGTCGAGCCGGATGGATCGGCGCATGAGGCCGGAATTGTCTCGCGTGACCTGCTGCTTGGCATCAATGGGCACCCCATCCAGAACCTGGACGATTACTATCGCTGGATTGACCGTATTCGGCCCGGCTCGGAAGCGGTCTATCTGGTTCGCAAGGCCGGCACTTCGATCCAGGTTTCCTATGTTGTGCCGCTCCGCCTGAGGAGCCTGCTTACCGGGACTGATGTTTATCTGATGGTTGTGGCCTTCGTCTATCTGGCCATCGGATTTGTCATATTCCTGAGGAATTGGCGCGCTCAGTTCTCCTTTCATTTCTTTCTAGTCTGTCTCCTTTCATTCATCCTTTACCTGTTTCGGTATACCGGCGAAGCCGACGGGTACGACGTGTTTGTTTACTTTTTGTCAGGAAGCGCGCTGCTGGTTCTGCCGGCCGTGTTCTTCCATTTTTGCCTTAATTTTCCGGTGCGCAATGAACAACTCCCTCGCCGGCCACTGTTGGCGCTGGCGTACGGAAGCGGGATTGCCTTGCTGGTGGCCCATGCGTTCTGGTTTTCCGGCAGGCTGAATGTAATCGGCGTTCCCAGGAATCTATCCTTCACTCACCTATTTGACCGTTTGCATCTGGGCCATTTTACAGTTTGGTTTTGCGCTGCCGCTGCCGTGTTGGTCCATTCCTGGCTGCGTTGTAAATCTGTCGAGCAGCGCCAGCAGATGAAGTGGGTGGTGCGAGCCACCGTGCTGGCGATTGTTCCCTTCGCGCTTTTTTACGCGCTCCCATTTTCGTTGGGAATTATACCCACCCGGGTGCAGGAGACCTCCATCCTGAGTTTGGCGCTGATGCCCCTCGGTTTCGGCTATGCCATCATCAAGTACAAATTGATGGACGTGGACGTGATTTTCAAGCGCGGCGCTGCATACTTCATTGCCAGCACAGCGCTGCTTGCCGTTTATTTCACGGTCGTGCTTTTTGCCGGCAAGTTGGTGTTGATGATTTACTCCCCCGATGCCGGATTCTTCGTTTTTGCCACTGCTGCGCTGGTGACTGCTTTCCTGTTTAACCCTCTGCGCGGCCGGATACAGAGCGCCATCGATCGATACTTTTATAAGGACCAGTACGATTACCGCGCTTCGTTCGCGGATTTCAGCAAAACGCTTTCTTCCGAGATCAGCCTGGATCGCCTGGCAGCGCGGCTGCTCGAGCGTTTGCAGAAGACCATGAGCATCGAGCAGGTAGCCTTGTTGATGCGTCAGCAAGGCGACTGGTATTACATGCGCTATTCGCTGGGAGTCCAGAGTGAGAATCGCATCTTCCATTTTCCTGAAGGAATCTTTCACGACCACGACCGGATGTTGAAACCGCTTTACTTTTCTTCCCGAGAGGACAGCGTCCGCCCGCTGCGTGACATGCTGAGAGAAATGGGCCTCAGCTATGTTGAGCCGCTGCGCGCCCGTGACCGTGTGATAGCGATTCTGGTACTGGGCAAGCGCTGCAATGGAGATTGGCTCTCCAGCGAAGATTTCGATTTGTTACAGGCGATTTCAGGTTATCTCGCCATTGCCATCGAAAATGCCAGTCTGTACCAGAGCGTCGAAACCAAGGCGCAGGAACTCGAGCAACTGAAGGTTTTCAGCGAGAGCATCATTGAGAGCATCCAGGTCGGCGTGCTCACCGTGGACCCTGAAGGGAGGATCACCAGCGCCAATTCTGCCGCTGAATCCTTGCTGAGCCTCCAACGCAATGAGTTTGTGGGGAAGACTCTCAGGGCGGTGTTCCCTTCCAGTCTGTTGGATCAGGTGCAAACATCAACCGGTGGGAACTGGTCGATTTCCGACCCGATGAATTTTTACAAAGTCGCCGTTCAAAATGCCGCAGGTGAAAAACGCTTGGTCAATTTGCACTTCGCTCCATTTATCTCGCGCAATGACATAGTGAGCGGAACGTTGGTGGTAATCGACGACGTCACGCATAAGGCACGACTGGAAGATCAGTTAGTGCAGGCGGAGAAGCTCACCAGCCTTGGCGTTCTGGCCGCCGGAGTCGCTCACGAGGTGAATACACCTCTGGCGGGCATCTCCAGCTACACGCAGATGCTTCTGAAAGAACTCCCGGCGGAGCATCCGCACTATCCTATCTTGAAGAAAATGGAAAAGCAGACGTTCCGGGCATCCGACATTCTGAACAATCTGCTCAATTTCGCGCGTCTGAGTGGCAGCGATTTCCGTGAAGTCAACATCAATCATTTGGTGATGGAGACGGTCTCCCTGCTGGACCACCAACTCAAGCGGCAGAACATCCAAGTGTCGATGAATCTGGATCCGGCCTTGCCAGGGACTTACGGTAACAACGGGAAGTTGCAGCAGGTGTTGATGAACCTGCTGCTGAATGCCAAAGACGCTATGCCCAGCGGCGGCAGGATTGAGCTGCGTACCCAGCACGACGACGGTAGCATCTTCGTGGTCATCAAAGATGACGGCGCGGGAATCACCAAAGAACACATCAAAAAAATCTACGATCCCTTCTTCACCACAAAAGAGGTGGGCGGCGGGACCGGCTTGGGGTTGTCAATAAGCTATGGAATCATTCAAGAGCATTCGGGAAACATCCGAGTGGAAAGCGAACCAGGTAAGGGAACTGAATTCACGCTTCAGTTCCCCGTTCGCAGAGTCCACTGAATCGGCGGGCAGGAGTCACGGTCAAATCCTCATCATCGATGATGAGGAGATCATGCGCGATGTTCTGACCAAGCTTCTGCGGGACGAGGGGTATGCCTGCCACACGGCGAAGACCGGAGAGGAAGGGCTGGAGAAAATCCGCGAAGGATTTTTCGACCTGGTACTGCTGGATCTGATGATGCCCGGCATCGGCGGCATGAGCACGCTGGAGCAGATTCACAAAGTAGATTCCGGTATCGTAGTGGTGATATTGACCGCGTACGCTTCCATTGAAAGCGCCGTTCAGGCCACTCGCGCGGGAGCCTTTGATTTCCTGGCCAAGCCCTTCAAGAACGAGGAACTGCTGCTGGTAGTGCAGAATGGCCTGCAGAAGAGAAAACTGCAGCTGGAAAACCAGCAACTGCGCCGCACGCTGAAAGAGCGCAGTGCCTTTGAAAATATTGTCGGCAAGAGCGACAAGATGCAGCAGGTGTTTGACCTGATCAGCCAAGTGGCGCCGCGTCGCAGCACCATCTTAATTCAGGGGGAAAGCGGCACCGGCAAGGAGCTGGTGGCCAAGGCGATTCACAATCTAAGCCCCAGAGCCGATGAACCGTTTGTCGCGGTCAACACCAGCACCATTCCAAGCGAGCTGTTGGAGAGTGAGCTGTTCGGTCATGTAAAGGGCGCGTTCACGGGCGCCAGCAGCGCAAAGAAGGGCCTTTTTGAAGTCGCAGACCGCGGGACAATTTTTCTGGATGAAGTAGGCACCATTCCCTTTGAGACGCAGACCCGGCTTCTGCGCGTTATTCAGGAGCGAGAATTTCGCCGTGTCGGAGGCATCGACAATATCAAGGTCGACGTTCGGATCATCGCCGCGACCAACAGCGATCTGAAGAAGAGTGTGGAAGAACAGCGCTTCCGCGAAGACCTGTACTATCGCTTGAACGTAATTACTATCCCTCTTCCTCCGTTGCGGGAGCGAAAAATTGACGTTCCTCTGCTGGTCGACTTTTTTATCCGCCGTTACTGCAAAGAAAATAGCCGGGATCTGTGCGCGCTTGATCCTGAAGCGCTGAAAGTCTTGCTCGAGCACGACTGGCCGGGCAATGTGCGGGAGCTGGAGAACGCCATCGAACGTGCCGTGGTACTGGCGCCGAGCGAACGCATTATGCCCGACTTGTTCCCACGCGAAGTTCTCGAGTCGGCCGGCACCATGCAAGATCATTGGGAGCTGCTGGAGGAAGGCGCCAGTCTGAAAGATCTGGTGGCTGACTTTGAGAGAAATCTGATCCACTCGGCGCTCAAGAGGACGGATGGAAATCAGAAAAAGGCCGCGCAGTTACTCCGGCTAAATGCCACCACGCTGAACGAGAAATTAAAGCGCCTCAAGATTCGAGCCAGGTAACAGCGTCAGTCATCGGTCCTAATCAGTCATCGGTCATCGGTCATCGGTTGATGTCCGTTGTCAGTAGTCCGTTGTCCGTTGTTGCCTTTGCTCCAAATAATCCGTTAGCACTTACGTACAACTGACAACGGACCACGGACAACCGACGTTGACCGATGACTGATGGCCGATGACCGGTGACTCAATATCCGAGTTGGATGCTAAGCTAAAATCTGCTAAGTTCTCCCACCGAATATCAACTGTGAGGTCGATTTGGAAGTTCTGGACCAAATACGGCGCCGCGCGGCCGAGCGCCCGAGGAGAATTGTCTTTCCTGAAGCGGAAGAAGCGCGCACTCTTCATGCGGTAGTGCGACTGGCGGCAGAGAAGATTGCGATGCCGGTCCTGCTGGGCGATCCCCAAAGAATCCATCGTGTGGCGGATCGGGAAAAAGTGAATCTCTCCGGAGTGGAGATCGTCGATCCGGCTACCTCCGGTCAGTTGCGCGACCTCAGCAGACTTTATTACGAGCGCGTGCGAGCTCGTGGAATAACCGAGGATGAAGCGGGACGTCAGGTACTCGACCCCGTGTACTTTGGTGCCTTGCTGGTCGCATCGGGAGTGGTGGACGGTTCCGTGTCGGGAGCTGTTCATACGACGGCGGAGACCGTGCGCGCTGCTCTGCGCTGCATTGGGCTGAGGGAGGGAATCTCGATCGTCTCCAGTTTTTTTTTAATGG
>DASYPF010000111.1:0-7638 GCA_036006905.1 Acidobacteriota bacterium | reverse complement strand
CCGGATCGAAGGCGCCGCGGGGAGTGATTGTTACCGCGCGCGCCTGCCCGCTGATTCCACCCCCGCTGCCAATTCCGCCGGCGCCCCCGCCTCCTGCGCCTCCCACACCGGCGCCGATAGCTCCCGCGAACAGACCGCTGGGACTCGGAGCGCCTTCGATACCACGGGGCGCCTGTCCGGATTTGGCCCGCAGAATATCCGTCTCGGCCACCGAATTGCTGTAGCGCGCTGCGGCAATATCCAGGTTGTTTTCGACCACGGCTGAAAGCAATTGCTGCAGCGACAGCGGGATTTTTCCTTGCTGAATCATTTGAGTTACTCTTGATGTATTGCCCAGCTTCGCCCCTGGCACATTCCGACGCACATAGGGTTTATAGAACCCGGGAAACCATTCCGGGCTTCTGCTGTAGTCGAGTGGCGCCGCATCGGGCTGTTTTCGACCTGATTGTTGCGCCATCGCAGGATCGATTCGCAAAAGGAAGATAACTAGAAAGAATGCCCATGTTGTTTTCTTGGATGCCCGGCTCAAACAGAATCTAATCATATTTTCACGCGATGAGCCCTCTATTGTTACCTCACCGCAAAGACATAGCAGCCAAGCCGCAACCAAAGGCCGTCGACGACTACGTCCACGATCACGAGCACGTCCACGTCTACGTCAGGCGTGTTCGTTGACGTGCTCGTGCACGTGATCGTAGACGTCAACGATTTTTGGCTGCCAGAAACGGGCACGGCCGTGCGCCTACTTCTGGTTACTAAGATTCATTTCCGCCCCGGCTGTCTCTTCTGGAAGTTGAACGCCGGAGTCGGCATGCTGTTAACAGTGCCGCTCAACGCGTCGGGCAGACGAATCCCGTTTCGATCCAGCGTGGTGCCCGTCGATCGATCCATCTCAACCAAAGCTTTGGCGTAACCCACGATTGCCTGTACTTCCGCAAGTTGAGCCGCGACCAGATCGCGTTCAAACAAAATCACCTTGTAAGGAGTCGAGACTCCTTCCTCCAGCTTTTTCTGCTCTCCCGTGAAACTCTGGCGGGCGAGAAGAACCGCCTGATGCGCTGCTTCTACCTGGGCGCTGCCTTGAATCAATCCGACGACAGCTTTTCGAACTTCCAAGGCGATTTGATTGCGCAAGCGTTGCAGACCAGTTTGGAGCTGATCGTATTCCAGTTGAGCCCGCAGACTGTCTGCCTGCGCCGCGCGATTTCGAATGGGAATCGTGATCGTCAGGCCGCCCGCCTGCTCCGGAAAATCACCACCGAAGGCTTGGCCCAGTGCGTCTCTCGCGCCGGCGGTTGTCGTGCCGGTGTTTCCTTCCAAACCCGAGCCCGCATAAAGGCCAAACGTGCTCACGTTCGGAAGCAGATTGTTGTCTGTGTAGTGAACCGCGATATTTTGGTTCTGCAGATTCAACTGCGCCTGCCGCAAATCCGGACGCTTTTGAAGCGCGCTGGTCAGAGCCTTATCCACATCGGGGATATCGCCCGGCCTGACTTCAGGCAGTGAGTCTGTTGGAACAATCCGCGCCGAATCCAGTTCCGGGCCAACCTTTTTTGCCAGAATGTTCTTTAGCATTGCTTCCTGCTGTTGCAAGTTGGTTCGGGCGATAATCAAATCGCGCTGGCGAGCTGCAACCTCCGACTCGGCGGACAATACATCCAGTTCGGCCAAGGTTCCGATCTCAGCCCTCCTCTTGTTGTTCTGATAAAGCTCTTGCGCAACCGCCAGCGATTGTTCTGCGACGCGGACATTCTCCTGCAGAGCTGACAGGTCCCAGTAGGTCTCCTCGACGCTGACAATGGTGTCGATAACTTCCTGACTGAATGCTTGTTCTGAAACTTTCTCATTGTTCCGCGCCACCATCAGGAAGCGCTCGTTGGACAACCGCCCAAAACCGCTTAGCAATGGCTGATTAAAACCGAATACAAAGCGGCTGATGACCGCGGGGTTAAATCGAAGAAACTGTTGCGTCGAGCTTTGACGGAGACTGTTAAGCCCCAGGAAGTAGCTGAATCCGGTAGGAAACAATTGCGCATACGTTCCAGCGTTAGAGGTGGAATAAGTGGTGACGATGGGGACACCCGCCACTTGCAATGTATTCAGCGGAGATGAAACTCGATCCCAACTGAAATTGAAGTTGACGCTGGGATCAAAAGTGCCTGATGGCCCTATCTGAACGGCGCCGCCTCCGCCAGTGATACCGCCCGCTGAGCCCACACCTCCGGCGCCCCCAGCAGCACTGACGCCGGCTCCCAGGGCGCCGGCATTGAGGCCGCTGGGGATGAGGGCTCCCTGAATTCCTCTGGCAGCCTGACCCGATGAGGCCCGTAAAACATCGGTCTGCGCTACCGGCATGATGTAGCGCTGCACGGCGATGTCGAGATTGTTCTCCAGCGCCAGCGCAAGCGCCTCGGCCAAAGACAACTCCAACTTCCCATCGCGGATCAAATCTCGCAGCCGGGGAGAGTTCTCCAGTACCAGCGGAGCAAACAGATACTGCTGGTAGGGGCGAAGCAGGGTGGGAAACCAGCGCGGTTGTTTGCTGTAGTCTTTTAAAAAAGCTTGGCTGTACTGCAGGCCTTCGGTGCGCATTGCGGACCGTTGAGAACCCGCTGTGGGTTGAGAGGTCGGCGCTGTCCGATCCTCAGAGGATTGTGCCTGTCGCTTCTCTGGAGTTTGCGCCGGCAGAAGCGTTTGAAAAGCAAGATAAACGGTCCAGGCGAGCGCTGCTAAAACTATTTTGAAACTTTTCATCATAGAAAACTCTCCATTGAACGGGAGAAAATACTACCTGAGTTCTTTCTCTAGTTCCAACTATAGGGGCACATGCGAGTATCCGCCTGAGCCGCGCGCGTAAGCAAGCGGACCCTCCATCTATTGGACTGCTTCGTCGTCGCGACGAAGTGTGATATCGAGGGTCCGCTTGCTTACGCGCGCGGCTCAGTATTGAAATCGCACGATTTCGTTTTCGAGTGGAAGCTGGTTTTTGCGGATTTCAGGGGAACTACCGGACGCGAAACATGGGGACAGACCCTAATTAATGGACCCGAAATAAGGTGAAAGATAGAGACAGACTCCGATCGGGTCCATTAATTGGGGTCCGTCCCCATGTTTCGAAGCAGTACCGAGGCCACCATGGGGCTTGTCCCCATGGAACCATGATTGGAAACTAACTGTATCGCAACTTACGTCTCCCGCCACGGGGCTTGCCCCCGTGGAGCGATGACTTTCGACTATCGAGCGAACGATTTTAAAGGCGGCAGTGGGCACCGGCGCGACCGATTAGTTTTTCAATCATCGCCCCACGGGGGCAAGCCCCGTGGTGACGCAGGAGCAACGGCCGCTCTTAGTTTCCAATCACGGCTCCACGGGGACAAGCCCCGTGGTGGCGGTATGAGGTCGCTCGCTAGCTATAGCTAAGCGAGGATTTCCTTGACCACTTTGCCGGAGACATCAGTGAGCCGAAAATCGCGGCCGCCATGACGGAACGTCAGCTTTTCGTGATTGAATCCGAGCAAGTGCAGGACCGATGCGTGAAAATCATGCACGTGAACTTCATTTTCGACAACCTTGGCGCCGTAATCGTCGGTCTTGCCGTACGCCACTCCTCCCTTGACACCACCGCCGGCCAGCCAGGATGAATAAGCACTGTTCTGATGACTCCGCCCAGTGGGGCCATCGGTAAAAGGAGTTCTTCCGAATTCGGTTGTCCACACGACCAGCGTGTCGTCCAGCATGCCACGCGATTTCAGATCCTTCAGCAGGCCGGCAATCGGCTTGTCTATATTCCTTGCCAGCGGGCCGTGGGTCTTCATGTCGCCGTGAGCGTCCCAATTGTTGGAAGAACCGACATCGATCAGCTCGATAAATCGCACTCCCCGCTCTGCCATCCGCCGCGCCACTAAGCATTGCCATCCGAAACCCTTCGTGCTTCCGCGCTCCAAACCGTACAGCGCAAGCGTGGCGTCGGTCTCTTTGGAGATGTCAAGGACGCTGGGCATTTCCATCTGCATGCCGAAGGCAGTTTCAAATGATTTGATGCGGGCAGCCAATGTCGGATCGCTGGAGCGCTGTTGCTGATGCTTGCGGTTGAAGCGATCCAGCAAGTTCAGCTCGCGCTGCTGAATTTTGGCGGAGGGCGAAAGGCGATTCAGATTGGGAATGGGCTCAGGCCCCGACAGGACGCGTGTTCCCTGATGACATCCGGGCAAAAAATCCGAGCCCCAGACCTGGCTGCCGGCGTAAGGCAGCTGGGGAGCCAGCACGACAAAAGACGGCAGGTTTTGATTGACTGTCCCCAGCCCATAGCTCACCCAAGAGCCGATACTGGGGCGCTTGACACTCACCGAACCGGTGTGAATTCCCAGCGTTGCCTGGAAATGATCATTGTGGTCTCCGTGCATCGACCGGATCAGGCAGATATCGTCCATGCATTCGCCGATGTATGGGAACAAATCACTTACCTCAGTGCCGCAGTTGGCGCGCGGCTTGAACGTCCAAAACGGCGGCAAGTAGGGGCGGCTATTGGGCGCCTTGCCGTTTGGTTTTCCGGCGTCAGCGATCAATCTCGGTTTGGGATCGAACGAATCGACGTGCGACACGCCTCCGGTCATGTAGAGAAAAATCACCCGTTTGGCCTTACCCGGAAAGTGGGGTGCTTTTGGAGCCAGCGGATTCAACGCGTCGGAGCCGCGCTGTTCATCGGCCAGTAATTGAGCGATGATGCCAGGCAACAGGATCGACCCGCTGACTAGCGACCGAATCATTTGGCGCCGCGAGCAACCACAGTTGGAATGTTCCATGGCCTCCCCTTTCTGCTAGCCGCAAATACACGCGTTATCAGCTATCACTCAGTTCTCGCCTATCAGCTAGCTTAGAGCTGAGGACTGATAGCTGATAGCTGATAGCTGATAGCGCGTGTATTTGCGGCTAACAGAAAAAGTACCTAATCTATAAACATAAATTCATTGTCACTCATTAACACCCGAACGTAACTTGCCAGAGCAGCGCGTTCGCGCCGGTCGGCGGGAATGTTCGTTTCTTTCAGGTCTTCCCGCATCTGTTTCAGATAAGTCTGACCGATACGAGCTTCTTCCTTCGTTGGCGGCCGGCCAAACGCAAGGCGGTAAGCATATTCAATCCGCCTGCTTTCCGGCGCAACGGCCATTCCCACGCGAACTGCAAACTGATCCGCCTGCGCGTGGGCAAACGGCGCGTTCATCATAAACAGAGCCTGAACAGGCGTTGTGCTGATGGAACGTTCCGCCGTAGTCGCATTGGTATCGGCGCCGTCGAAAATCTCAAAAAAAGGATACTTTCGGATGCGCTGCTGCATCAGGTAAACACTGCGCCGGTTGCTTTCATAGGCGGCGACAAACGGCTTGTGTTGCGTGTAGCGCCATTCATGTTCGGGCGGAAAAGGATGCGCCTCACCCATGGTTGAATCCAGTGCGCCGCTGACGGCCAGCATGGCATCGCGAATCTCTTCGGCGTCCAATCTGCGCCGGTTGAACTTCCATAACAAATCGTTGTTAGGATCGGCGGCGGCGTTTTTGGCGTCGTCTCGGCTTGCCAATTGATAGGTGCGGGAGAGCATCATCAATTTGTGCATTGATTTGATCGACCAGCCATTTTCGATAAAGCGCGAAGCGAGATAATCGAGCAGCTCGGGATGAGTCGGTGCTTTTCCGCGGGCGCCAAAATCGTTGGGTGTCTGCACGATGGCTTTGCCGAAGTGATGCTGCCAGATGCGGTTGACCATCACTCGCGCCGTGAGCGGATTCTTTGGATCGGCCAGCCACTGTGCCAGCTCCCGGCGGCCGCTTCCCTTTTCACTCTGCGGCAGTTGTTGTCCTCCAAGGATTTGAAGAAAACCGCGAGGCACCTCCTCTCCCAGATTCCGTGGTTCTCCTTTTATCTGTAACTTTGCGTTGCCGGGTTTTCCTTCAGAAACGGCATAGGCCTTTTCCACCGAGGGCGGCCTGGAATCCAGTTCTTCAGCTTTCGCCTTGGCCTCAGCCAGCTCTATTTTCACCTGTTCTAAAGATCGGGCTGGGCGCGCTGCGGCGTTTTTTTCATCCTTTAGATCTTTTTGGCCAGGTGTCTCCAGTGGGGGTTTTTCTTTGGGTTTTTCCGCCAGCCTGGCTTTCGTTTCCAGAGCTGTTCTTTCCTGCCCCAGCTTCTCAATGCGATCGTCCAATTCTGCCAGCGTTTTTTCCCATTGGGCGAGTTTGGAGGCCTGCTCGGGTGGACCGAGCGGGATAAAATCCTTGGTGTGCCGGTAAATCTCAGTCCCAGGAAAAGCGTAACGCGTGCTGTTGAAAATTCCGTAGAGCGCGTAGTAATCGTGCGTGGGAATTGGATCGAACTTGTGGTTATGGCAGCGCGCGCACCTGACGCTCAGACCGAGAAAGGATTTGCCTGTATTATCGATTATATCTTCGATAGTGAGATGAAATTCACTGGCGCGCGATCCAAAGCGGCGCGAGATGGCCAGGTAGCCTGTAGCGATAATCTTTTCGTCGCGGTCCGGTTGATTTTTTGCCGGCAGCAGATCTCCGGCAATCTGTTCCTCAATGAACTGGTTGTACGGCTTGTCCTCGTTGAAAGAGCGGATAACATAGTTGCGGTATCGGTAAGCGGAAGGAACCGGAAAGTCCGAATTACAGCCGGAAGTATCGGCATAACGCGCCACATCCAGCCAGTGCCTTCCCCAGCGCTCGCCGTAATGGGGCGAGGCCAGCAGCCGATCCACCAGCTTTTCAAATGCATTCGGGGATGTGTCTTGCAGGAAAGCGTCCACTTCTTCGGGCGTTGGAGGCAATCCGGTCAGGTCGAATGTCGCTCGCCGGATTAAAGCACGTTTATCGGCCGCGGGCCCGGGCGCAAGTCCTTTAGCTTCCAGCTTGGCCAGGATGAATTGATCCACGGGATGCTGCGACCACGATTTATTCTGCGCGCGGGGGACGGGCGGATCTTGAACCGGTCGAAAAGACCAGAATTTACGTGCCTGACCGAAATCAATGGCGTAAGTTTCCACGCTTGCCGGCGGTGTTGCTTTCTCCCTGCGCGGATCGGGTGCGCCCATTTTCACCCACGCTTCCAGATCGGCGACTTCCCCGGCTGAAAGCGGAACGTGCGGCGGCATTTTGAAGTCGTCATCCTGATAGCGGACAGCCAAAATTAACAGACTTTTGTCGGGATTCCCCGGGACAATGACGCGTCCGGTTTTGCCGCCCTGCAGCACACCTTCGCGAGAGTCCAGAAGCAGACCTCCTTTGAGGCTCTTGGCGCGCGCGCTGTGACATTCGTAGCAGCGATTGGCCAGGATGGGTCGGATCTTCTTCTCGAAAAACTCTGTGGCTTCCGGACTGGGATTCTGCGCATGGGCCGCGCCGAGGAAGTGTCGGGCAGCCAAAAGAAAAATGATGACGGTGAGGTTTCTGACAGTCTGCTTCATTGACCAGGGCAATTATAGATCGGAAGCGCACGTGGCGAGGAACAATTCTCGCCGCTAACAACTGAGCCGCGCGCGTAAGCAAGCGGACCCTCGATGTGGGTTTGTAAGGACGTCGTGCCACAGAAGCTGCCTTCCCCAACTATAGAGGGCAGAGTGTTACATCGAGGGTCCGCTTGCTT
>DASYPF010000110.1:0-8156 GCA_036006905.1 Acidobacteriota bacterium | reverse complement strand
GCTCCGGGCTCTGACGCTGGCGGAGTTTTGCGACAGAAACTAACTAGCCCGTAGCCGGGATTTTCCATTGGTAACTCGGATCTCCTCACCGCGGATCGCTGCGCGCGTGCTGGCCGGACAAGCGGTTGTCGTTCCTTCCTTGTATTACCAGTTGTACCGGCTCGGCCGCGGCCTCGTTTCGCAGCGGCGAGTTCACTTCGACGCGGCCGACAACCAATAAAGGCTGCGTTGTAGAAGCCACCCACGGCTCCGCAACAATGTGAAAAGTGCGGCTGGTCTCAGCTTCCGTGATCATGACTCCATTCAAGCCGATGTCGTCAACCCGGACGCCATGAGGGAGGTTCATCACCGAAATAGGGACCCGCCCGGTGAACCCATTATGTCTTTCGATTTTCACAGTGATGGCGGCCGACTGCCCTGCGACCAAATTCACCGTACTGGTTTCCGTACTGACAACCAGATCCGGCCTGGGCGCAAGGGCCACAACACTGATCGCTTCTGCCACTTCAGCGTCGTGATTGATTTCGCGGTCCTTGACACGAGCTTTCCCGGCCACCTTGATGGCAGTGACGCCGGAAATTCGTTCCCGCACCGGCAGCTCCCGGGTTGTTGCCCTACTCCCGGCCGTCACGTTTCCGTAAGCCTGCCCGTACATCGATTTTATGACGACAACGGATCTTTCCAGACTGGCGCCTTCACTGGCCGAAACGGTCAGAACAGCGTTATTGGCCCCGGCAGGAATGACTCCGCTGGTTGCGGTCAGCCCCGGCGGTAAGTCCCGCGCTTCAACTTCGATCGGGCCATCAAAACCATCTCGGCGCGTGGCGGTGACCGTCAACGACACGCGGCCTCCGCTCGGGATGTTGAACGACTTCGGATCGAAAGCTAGGTCGAAGTCGGGGGCTGGTTCATGTACGGAAAGCCGGTAGACGAATCGTTCGCCATCGCGGTCCCGCACGTCGCGAATCCTGACGATGTAATCTCCATCTTCGGGAGCCGTGAAGTTCAGTCTGGAGTCTTTCCCGCCGAACATCGGGCCGCTATCATCGTTCTCATAATTGAGTTTAAAAATTGGCATGCCATTTGGTGGAAATGTCTTACCCGGGGGGTGAATTTCCACTTTGTAAACGGGAGCGTTCAGCGCGTGATTGCCAGGCGTGGTGCCGAAGAAAGCAATCCTGGAGCCCCGAAAGCCCTTGAAAATCATGTCGGCATCCGGATGCGTCGGCATCGATTCCACTTGAAGGATCTCGCCACCGATCATCACATAATCGTCGATGGCAAAGTCCGTCCATGAAGACACACGGATGCCAACGGTACTGGAATCTTGATCTCTCAGCGCCACGGTTGTTTGGGCGATGCAGCGAACTGTAGCGCGGGGAACAGGCGTGCCGTCCGGATAGAAAACCTCCAGGATGGAATCCAGCGGGGACCCAAGCTGTTGTGCCATTACTTCCAGAATCAGCGTCTGTCCCTTGCGAGCATGAAACCGATAAAAGTCCTGATCAGGATGATCCGGTGGATTTGCAGCGTGCTGCCCTTCTTTGCCTGCCGTCGTGAAACCATTGCCCCAGGCGGCGCCGGTAGAGAGCGCGGCGGCAGCGGGCGTATGGTCAGAGACGCGGGCGATCCTCCCATTAACGGTGCAGGGGACAGGGATCGTCTGCGCTTTGGTCAAATCATCGTTGGGTTCGTTTTCGACAATCTCTGGATAATCTCCCAGCGCGATGCGCATTCGGTTCACAGACGCTCCCAGTGAGGTCTGCACGGAAATGGGAATGGTCTTGCCGCTTGTCGCTTCTTCCTTGCCGGTGAACTTCAGCGTCTGCGTTTTTCCCAAATTAAATCCCCTGATGCTGATTTCAGCCGCTGTCCCTCTTTGCACTCCCAAGGGAAAAACGTCGGTAACGTAGGGAAGAGCTCCGGAATGGATGCGATAGTAATAATTTTTGCCGCCTCTGTGTTCGGCGTCTTCAATCGACAGCGTGTAAGTTCCGCCCAAGGAAACTCGGTAGGCAAGAATGGGCTCGCGCGCTGTTTCAAAGGCATTGCTTTCGGCGACAGCGCGTCCTTGCGAGTCGGTCAGGCGAAGGACGGCATCAAGCTGCGAGTTTACTGAGCGAGCGACAGTCTGAAAGACAATTTCATCGCCGCTCTTGGCCTGGAATTGGAAGGCGTCCACGTCGCCGGCCTGACTCAACGCGCCTACAATTGTTGCGGGAAGGGACACTTTTTGCGGGGCGCCTGTTGAATCGGGCTGCTGTTCTGAAACCTCAGGCAAGGAGCCGACCGCGAACGGAAGCAGATTGGAAACACCCAGTGGCGTCTGCGCGCGGAAAAAATGAACCCCTTGCGCCACTGCCGGCGCCATCGTCAGCAACACCGTTGCCTTGTACCTCCTGGCTTTGTCCTCGATGGGAGCGCTGGTTACCACGACGCCCTTGGGAACCACCTTCTTTGGCATCGGGACTTCCTTGATACCCGAAATCCTTGCCTTCAGGCCCGGTTCGCTGAAGATCAGTCTGCTGATACCGTCTATGTTGGTGCCTGTGACGGTCAGCATAACCTGCCTGCCTCGCTGAGCGCCGGCGGGCTCGACAGACAGCAGCGTCGGAGGCGCCGTTTGCCCGGACGCCTTCGCGATGCAGCAGAGGATGGTAAAGCCAAGAATTGCAGTCTTGTTTCTCATACGTTTATGTCCTCAAATACCTAGTCAACGAGCACGAAATTCAACATTTTTAGGAACCGATAGCATAAATCTCTTGTAGGAACAAAGTGAGCCGCGCAGCGGCACAGAGAATTGTAACCGAGGCCGTGAGGCCTCGGTCAGGCGTCTCCAAACAGGTGAAGCCGCGAAGCGGTGACAGAATTCGAGATGTCCGCCTGCGATTGATTGAGTATTGCACATCAAAATACTCTGTCGCCCGCCTGAGGCGGGCTCCTCATTTTCAGGACACATGACCGAGGCCTCACGGCCTCGGCTACAATTCTCTGCGCCCCGCCTAGCGGGCTCACTTTGTTCTTGCAAAAGATTCATGCTTTTAGTCATTAAAAGCGTTGAATTTTGTTCATCTTTTTTCCAGTTCTACATGTTGAAGACCGACTGCGGTTACGATCACGTTCACGATCACGTCTACGTGGACGACAACGTGGTCGTGATCGTGGACGTGGACGTATACGGCTTTAGATCCCCACAACGGTCATGGGAACAGTGTTCGCAAAGCATAATCCGGGCTAGCTCTCTAACCTGCGACCTTCGACTTACTGTGCCGCCGCGATTTTTCCCGCCTGGTTGGGCACCGTGAAATTGCGGGTCATCTTTTCGCCCGAAAGATCGTAAATACCGACTGTCCCGTCATAGCGGCCTGAAGCCAGCCATCTTCCATCTGGGCTGAGAGCCAGACCCATCACCCAATCAGGCTGGATCTCGAGAGTCCGCTTTTCCCGCAGCGTCTCGGCATCCCATAACTTGACCAGGCGGTCGGCTCCGGTAGAAACCAGAGTCTCTCCGTCAGCCGAATAGGCCAGCCGCAGGACGGAATCGCCGTGAGCGAAAGTCGAGCGCGCCAGGGATGTGGCCTGCCCACTGGAAGTTACGTTGGTTTCCATCCAGTTCCAGATGCGGATGATCTTGTCTGCCCCGGCAGCCGCTATCCATTTGCCTGAGGGGTGAACCGCCAGGGCATAAAGCGCATCTTGAGAATCGCTCAGCGTAGCCACGCGGCGTCCGCTTTGCACTTCCCAAATCTTCACCGTGCGATCTCCCGCAGCGGAAACCAGATGTTTCCCATCGGGCGTAAAGGCAATCGAGTAAACGGCGTCAACGTGTTCCTTCAGGGTCTTGATTTCTTTTCCGCTGTCCACATCCCACAACTTAACCAGGCGATCGTAGCCGGCGCTGGCCAACAACTTCGAGTTGGGTGAAAAGGCGATGGAATAGATAGAATCAGTGTGGCCACGAAATGTTCGAACCAAACTATGCGTAACGGTGTCCCAAACCTTGATTTCTCCGAAGCGCACGGCGGCGCCTCCGGCAGCCGCTAACCATTTCCCATCGGAAGAAAAGCAGACCGCGCGCGCCAACTCGGCCGGTCCTTCCAGAGTGCTTGTCCATTTCCCTTGCGCGGCGTCCAGTAGATACACGGATTGGTAGCTGCCGACGGCAACTCGACTTCCTTGCGGGTCGTAGGCGACTGCCGCCGCGGGTCCGAGGACGGGAACTACGGGTCTGATGTCCGGGACAATGGGCTTGTCAGAAGCCTCCGCCGTGTCACTGGGAACAGGGCCCGGAGCACCGGCATCAATCCATTTGCGCACCAGATCGATTTCGGCGTCTTCCAGGGGAGCTCCTTTCCCCGGCATGCGCGGAGTAATTTTCCCCTCGAGCATCAGGATCATTCGGCTCGATTCGCTCTTGCCGGGAACCACGACTGCACCATGTTCTCCTCCGACCATCAACGTTTCGTAGCTCTCAAGCAGCAGAGAGCCCTCCGTCTTTTGCGTGCTGTGACAGGAAAGACACTTCTGCCTGAACAGAGCGTGCACCTGCCGGAAAGAGACAGCCGGGGAGGGCCCGGTGTCGGGTGTCGGGTTCCGGGTATCGGGTTTCGAGCCGTAAGCGTCCGAGCGGCTATTCGAGACGACTGCCGCCGGCGCCTTCGAAACGGTGGAGCGAACGGGTACCTGCTTCGGCGCGCAGGCGGGCACCGCGAGCAAGAGACATAAAAGCGCTGTCCACCACTGTGACTTCATGTGTACTGAAACGCCAGCCTCTGGTCGGCAAGGCCCGCCAGAGGCGTGCAAAGTCACGCTTTCAGCAGGCACTGCGCCGCATAGCGGCGTGTGAATTTAGCCCGGCCTTTAAAGGCCGGGAGTCCAAGACAAAGAGAACATTTCGTCGCGTAGCGACGATTGATTCAACCCGGGTTCAATCGTCGCTACGCGACGAAAAACGCATTAATGATTCGTTCACCCGGCCTTGAAAGGCCGGGCTAAATTCATCGGTCGCTAACGCGACCATGGGCGATGATGGGTGTCAATGATTGGTGTCAGGTGTTCAGAATTCGGTTCCAGCGCAAAAAATGAATTCTGAAGACCTGACCCCTTTTGGTTCTGTGCTATCCTCTGTGTCACCGTGTTCCGCTTCGCTCCATCCGGGGCTTTACACCGCCGCCCGCTTTGCGGGCTCTAATGATTAAACAAAAACTCCTTTCCGGTGAGCACCGCCCAGACCAGATCTTCCAGCACCTGGCGCCGGGCGAGAGCTTCCAAGTTCGGTTTCGAGGTTCGGGTCTCGAACTTGGCGTTGGCTTTCATCGCCGCAGAAGAACTCTTTTTTGTGCGCGCGGTGATCGCTTGCGGTGGAGAATCTTCGGTCTCACCGATTTCATCGGGCTCGCCGGTTTTCGAACCTTCATTCTGGCCATCGTTCACCGAAGGCTGGCTTTCGACGTTCGACTTGCGACTTGCGACCAACTCCAGTTCCTGCTTAAAGTCTCCCTCGAGCGCGCCGCTAATCCTGGCCAATTCATCGACGGTGGGATAGCGGCTTAGCGCCACCAGGTAGATCGATTCGACGGCAGTCCGGTTATCCGCCCTCGTGTCGATGAGCTTCTGGATCAAGCCTCGCGAAGCGCGCAGCTTGCGGTTAATGGTATCGCCGTTGATGACATGAAGCACCTGCGTGATAGTTGGTTCCTGCTGCCGCTCAGAATCGACGGTTGCCAGGCGCGGCGGGCGTCCGAAAGCATCCAGAAAATATGAGTCGATCTGCGTGTCGGGTAATTGCAATGCCCTGCGTCCTTCCGGGTGGCCTTTGAATTTCTCAGCGACGCCGGTCGCCTGGCTGATCGCATCCAGCAGTACCTCGGCAGGCAGGCGACGGGCAATGTAGTGAGAGTGGTACTTGAGATCGTTGCGGTTGCTTTCATTTGGCACGGAAGTCAACTGATAGGCGCTCGACTTCATGATTGCGGCGATCAGATGCTTTATGTCAAATCCGTGATTGACAAAATCATGCGCCAGGGCATCGAGCAGATCAGGATTAGAAGGAGGATTTATTTCACGGATGTCGTCGACGGGCTCGACCAAACCCCTTCCCATGAAATTCTTCCATATCCGATTGACCAGCGAGCGGGCAAAGAATGGATTGTCCGGAGATGTCAGCCAGTTGGCAAAATGCTGGCGCCTGTCCGCGTTCGAGTTAAGAGGGAGTTCCGGCCCGCTGAGCGGCCGCGGAGGAAGCGGCTCGTTCAGCCGGGGATGATTGATTTCTCCAGTGGAGCTGGAATAGACGGTCGTATCCCCGCGGGTAGCGCCGTTCTTCAGGGCTACACGCGAAAACAGGTTCGCCATCTGGTAGTAATCTTTCTGAGTCCACTTCTCGAGCGGGTGGTTGTGGCAGCGCGCGCAGGTGATGGAGAATCCCATGAAGGCCATGGAAATGTTCTCCGTAATGTCGATCGGGTCCTTGTGAAGCACGTAGTAATTGGCTGCGCCGTTGGCCAGCGTGTTGCCCGATGCGGTGAGCAGTTCGCGCGCCATCCTGTCCCAGGATTTGTTTTCCGCCACGCTGGAGTGAATCCAGTTGTAGTAGGACCACATGGCATTCCCTGACAGTTTCTTGCTGGATACCAATAGCAGGTCGGACCATTTGTAGGCCCAGTAATCTACAAACTCAGGGCGCCCGAGAAGCGAGTCAATCAGCCGGCCGCGCTTGTCGGGCGACTTGTCGGCAAGAAACTGGCGAACCTCCTCTGCCGTCGGTAAGATCCCGGCCGCGTCCAGGTAGGCGCGGCGAACGAATTCCGTGTCGCTTGACAAACCAGAAGGCCCGATTCCCAATTCCTCCAGCTTGCGCAACACCAGGTTGTCTATAAAGTTATTGCGCGCGGCGCCCCGATAGACTTCGACATCCGGAGCATGCGGGAACGGCGAAGATACGCGCGCCGCCGACACGCGGCTCAAATACCAGACCGAGATGGCAGCCTCGCCCGGCGCCTGCAGCTTCACTCCGCCTTTGTCATCGACAGTCGCCACGCCTTCATCGCTGGTGGAAAACTTCGCCCAGCGCGTGACGTCTTCTGCGTGCCCGTCGGCGAAGTGAGCGCGCACTAGAACGCGCTGCCGGTCTCCGGGACGGAGACGCGCGCCAGCCGGCAGCACTTCCAGCCGCGTAACCGCCGGATCAGAGTCAGAAGGCGCAGGCATGCCCGATGCAATCCACCGAGAGATCATGTTGTATTCGAGCGAGCCCGCTGAAAAGCGCCTGCCTCCGGCGTGGGATACCGCAAGTGTCGGCTTGAGCAGCATCAGGCTCATCGCGGGCTCCACTTTATTGATCCTTCGAGCTACTGCCTGGCGAGAGAGCGTCAGATAATCCAGCTCCGGGTCATAGCCGCGCAGCGTCAGCTTGAAGCCGTTCTTCCCTGCAGCGGCGCCGTGGCATGCCCCGGAATTGCAGCCCGCCTTCGTCATCACTGGGAGCACGTGGTTTCGGAAGCTGATCGGATAGGGAGCAAAGGCGTCTTCGATTTGAACCACGGTTGTAGCGGTCCGTCCGCTCACGGTGGCTGTGATGCTGGCGCGTCCATCTGCTACCGCCGAGACCACTCCATTACCGTCTACGGTGGCCACGAAGGCATTGGAGGAAGAAAATGTGGCGCCGGAAGTCAGATCCCCAACGAACATGTTACCCGACCTTGCTTCGACCAGCAGTTGTTGCTTGGTCCCTGCGCCGCGCAGTATGGGTTGTGAGGGAAGGATGATCAGTTCCTCAGTCGAGACAGCCGCCCCCTGTGAAGCTGTAAACGGAAGCACTGCCACCAGGAAGGCGGCAATAAAGAGAAATGATCTTAGGCTCATGAAATTCCGAATGGGGACAGGTTAGTCATGAAAAGCGTCATTGGTCATTGGTCATTGGTCATTGGTCATTCGTCATTGGTCATTACCAGGATGCTGAAAAACTCACCGCGAAGGCGCGAAGAACGCGAAGGCTGTATGTTAACCCGGAACTCTAACCTTGGCATACCCGTCACGCAGTCATTCTTTTGGGGAGCACTGACTATATCGAACGCATGCTCTCCATTTAATTCCCTTCGCGTTCTTCGCGCCTTCGCGGTGAGTTTTTCAGGCCTGTTAGTCATCAGTCCGAACGA
>DASYPF010000109.1:0-8353 GCA_036006905.1 Acidobacteriota bacterium | reverse complement strand
CTCTGATCGGTCCTGGAAAAGCTGTGGACACAGAGCGCTACTTTGTCGTCTGCTCCAATCTGATTGGGGGGTGTTATGGCTCAACCGGACCGGCTTCGACAAATCCTGCCACGGGAAAGCCCTATGCCTCGGATTTCCCCGTCTTGACGATCCGCGATCTGGTGCGGGCGCAGAAACGGCTGATGGACGCGCTGGGACTGTCCAGACTGCATGCCGTGCTGGGCGGCTCCATGGGCGGCATGCAGGTACTGGAATGGGGGCGACTTCATCCGGAGGTGATGGACCTGCTCGTTCCGATTGCGACACCCGCTGCGGCGTCACCACGTTCCATCGCGCTGCGTAGCATCCAGCGCGAAATCATCTCCAGCGCTCCCGAGTGGAAGGGTGGCAACTACTACGAATCGGAGAAACCAGTGCGTGCTATGACGCTGGCGCGAAAACTGGGGATGGTGACCTATCGAAGCTACCAGGAATTCTGGGAACGTTTCGGCCGCAACGCCAGCGACGGGAAATTCGATATTGAAAGATATCTGGAACACGTTTCGCAGAAATTCGCCCAGAGTTTTGATCCAAACAGTTTCTTGAGGCTTTCCTTTGCCATGGATACTCACGACTTGGGCGACGGTATGCCTGGTCGAACTTATTCCGAACGTCTGAACGCGGGAATTCGGGCCATCACCGCATCTACGTTGATCATCAGCATGCAAAACGACGAGTTGTTTCCTCCTTTAGAACAGAAATACATCCAGCAGATCCGCGCCGACGTTGGGCTTGGCAGTAGACTGGTGGAGGTACCCGTAATCACCGGCCATGATGGATTTCTTGCCGAGGCAGAACTGATGGCTGGCGCGATTTCTGACTTTCTGGAAAATGAGGTGTGAGATTGATTTTCGATTTTGCGAACAATCAATGAGCGAGCAACTATTAGAACCAAGAAGGAATAACCACCAAGGACACCAAGGGCACCAAGGAGTTTTCAGCTTCCACCGGAAGTCGGGCTGGGATGCTGACCATCGGAAGCTGAGAACTCCTTGGTGCCCTTGGTGTCCTTGGTGGTTAAATTTTCCACACGTTTTCAGAGAGCGGATAATGTAGGTCGCCGGGATTAGTAAACACAGATCTATAGCGGTCGGCATAGAATACTTGCCCGGGGGGATCTATGGAACATTATTACCATCGTGACGATCTGACGAAGTTCGCCGATATCGGTAAGGAAAGCCCGGAGCTGTGGCAGAAGTTTCTATCCTGGTACAACGCTGTTTTCGGGGAAGGGGCCCTAACCGAGAGGGAAAAGGCATTAATTGCGCTGGCGGTGGCGCACACAGTGCAGTGCCCCTATTGCATTGACGCCTACAGCCAGGCTTGCCTGGAAAAGGGCTCCAATCTGGAGCAAATGACAGAAGCGGTGCACGTTGCTGCCGCCATCCGCGGAGGAGCGACGCTGGTACATGGTGTACAGATGCGCAACATAGTGGAAAAGTTAGAGATGGCATGAGAGAGTTATCAGCCATCAGCTCTCAGCGAGCTCTCAGCCTGCGGACTGCTTTGAGCCGATAGCTGAAATTAACTGATCACTAATAACTGATAGCTGCCCGCTGATAGCTGATAGCTGACAGCTGAGAGCTGAGAGCTAACTAAAAGGTTTCGTCATGAACAAAGGCAGTCTCCTGCAGAGGCAATCTCCTCTTGCTTCGACCGACAAGCAGGTTCATTTCCTGGAGAGTACGCCCGGCATTCCGTCGTTTGAACAAACGTTGAGCCGGCATGGACACGCAGCGCTGCATGCAGCCGAAATAGAAATCTTCCAAATCAACGTGGGCAAGCTCTGCAACCAGACTTGCGGGCACTGCCATGTGGACGCGGGGCCCGATCGCACTGAAGTTATGTCACGGGAAACTGCCGAGGCCTGCATGCGGGCGCTAGCCAGAACAAATATTCCTAAAGTCGATATCACCGGAGGGGCTCCTGAGTTGAATCCGAATTTTCGGTGGCTCGTGGCAGAAGGCCGCTGTCTCGGCAGGCACGTGATGGATCGTTGCAACCTCACAGTGCTTCACGTCAAAGGGCAGGAAGATCTAGCCGAGTTTCTGGCGCGGCATGGCGTCGAAGTGATCTGTTCGCTCCCCTACTACCAAGAACGAGAAACAGACAAGCAGCGCGGGATCGGCGTTTTCCAGCGTTCGATAGACTCGCTGAAGACATTGAACGCACTTGGATACGGCGAGCCCGGAAGTCAATTGATTCTGAACCTGGTGTACAATCCGGTGGGAGCCTTCATTCCCGCTTCTCAAAAGACGCTGGAGCAAGATTTTAAGCGCAACCTTTACGGAAAGTTTGGCATCCAGTTCAACAGTCTTTACTGCATCACCAACATGCCGATCAGCCGTTTCCTGGAGTTTCTTATCGAGTCGGGCAACTACGAGCGCTATATGGAGCGTCTGGTACAAGCCTTCAATCCGGCGGCAGTCAACGGACTGATGTGTCGCAACACCATCTCGATTGGATGGGACGGCCGCGTCTATGACTGCGATTTCAACCAGATGCTAGATCTGGCGGTGGGCTTTGGCGCGCCGCGTACCATTTTCAATTTTGACATCGCGGCGCTCAATCATCGCCGGATCGCCACGGGAAAACACTGCTATGGCTGCACGGCGGGAGCAGGCTCAAGCTGCGGGGGCGCGACGACCTAGTTGTAAGTCCAAAGTCCAAGGTCGAAAGTCTAAAGTCAGACCCGCCAGCAGCAGAGCCCGGAGCGTAAGCGACGGGTCCCTCCAGAATAAGTAGGCGATCCAAACCTTCCTCTGGCAGAGTTGTTACTCTGGCAGGACCCGTCGCTGACGCTCCGGGCTCTGACGTTTTCGCCGCTTTCATTCTAATTCCCAAACTTTTCCTCGAGATACTTGATGAAGTAATCGACGGTCGGTGGTTCGCCAGTGACATTTTCCACCAGTTGGGCGGCACTGTAGCGGCGGCCGTGACGATGGATTTTTTCCCGCAGCCACTGGCGCAGCGGAGTTAAATTTCCAGCTCGGATCTGAGCACGGAGATCCGGGATATCTTTGTTGGCCTGATGGTAGAACTGGGCTCCATATAAATTGCCCAAAACGTAAGTAGGAAAATATCCGACCAGCCCCGAAGACCAGTGCACATCCTGCAGCACGCCTTCGCCGGAATGCGAGGGAACAACATGCAAGTAACCCCTCATTTTCTCTTTCCAGACGGCATCAAGATCTTTCACCGCAAGCTGATTCTCGAATATGCCTTGCTCCAGCTCAAAACGCAGCACGATGTGAAGATTATAAGTCAACTCATCGGCGTCAATTCGAATCAGCGAGCGCTCCACCCGATTGATGCCCCGGTAAAAATCTTCGAGATTCAGGCTCTTGGTCTGTTCGGGGAAGGTTTCTTTGAAGTGAGGAAACCAGAATTCCCAGAAATCGCGGCTTCGACCAACCTGATTCTCCCACAGGCGGGATTGCGATTCATGAATTCCCAGAGACACTGTATCGCACAGTGGAGTTCCGAAGTACTGGCCGTCCAGCCCCTGTTCGTAGAGAGCGTGACCTGTTTCGTGAATCATGCCGAAGAGCGAAGACATGAAATCATTTTCGCTGTAGCGGGTGGTAATGCGAACATCGTTTGGCCCGGCGCCGCCACAAAAAGGATGAGGTGACACATCCAGTCGACCCGCTGTCCAGTCCATTCCCATGGCGCGGACAATTTCACGTCCCAACCGCTCCTGCAGCGGAAGTGGATAGCTGGTGCGCATCCATGAAATGCTCCTCTCGTCCGTTCTTTTCCCTGTAGCGTATTCGACCAGCGGGACTACTTTCTTGCGAAGCTGCGCGAAGAGCTTTTCCGCGATTTTGGTATTGAGACCAGGCTCGTAATCGTCTAAATGAGCGTCGTAAGGATTCTTTTCGAATCCAAGGCAACGAGCCTCTTCCTTTTTCAAGGCGAAGACTTTTTCCAGCCAGGGGGCGAAAGAGTCGAAATCGGCCTGCTGGCGCGCGCGCGTCCAGGCATCGTACGCCAGGGAGGCAGTCTCGGTCATCTCCTGAACCAGGCGGATCGGTACTTTGACGGCGCGATGATAATCGCGCGCCATTTCCCGAGCAATCGGTTGCATATCCGCGTCCAGCGATTCTGCCTGTATCTGGCTGAGTAATTCACCAAATTGCGGCGACGTAAGCCGCTGGTGATGCAGGGAACTGATCAGCGACAACTGCTTGGCCCTTGACTCTGCACCTTTGGGGGGCATCATGGTTTCCTGATCCCAGGAGAGCAAGCCGGCCACGGTGCGCAGATAGTAGAGCTCGTGTACTGATTTGAGAAACGCCTGCTGTGTTTTACTCGATGAAGAAATCAGAAGGCTCATTGAATTGCCCGATACAGGATGCGGCTAATGCCGGCCTTGAGGGCCACACCTTGCTTGCGATCCTCCAGGCTGCGCACAAGCACATCACCATGAAGCTCTTCGTAACTCATGGCCAATTGTTTCATGTATTAACTGGTAAGAGCGTTGAATTTTGTTCATGAATAATCCGGGTCGGCAGGATAATCAGGAAAGACGCGGCTTGGGGGAGCGAACGGATCTTGACGCAATAGCTTTCCCCACTCCATTCCTAGCCGATTTGCCAGTAGGTCTTCCTCATCAGGCTTTCCACGAACGATGCGGGCGGCGAAGTCGTCCCAAACAATGCTGAGTGGGTTCAATACTCGATCTGAATATCCGCGATAAGTCTCCAGCGCAAAAAAGAAAAAGTGATGAACCGTATCTATCTTGTCACACACTGAAATACCGCCCTTCCTCCTCTGAGCGCGGTTGATCGGAATGCGGAGACGCGTTGTCGCAGAGTAGAGCAACAGCAGTAGTGAGATAATGTCGGTTTCCAGCATCCGCGCATAATCGACCAGCGGGTCGAGTTTCTCCCACGGCGCCATCGAGATATCATTCATCAACGCCTGGATCTTTTCCTCCAGCGCTTGCTGCTTAGCAAGCAAGCCAAGCCGCCGAAGTCGGGATTGTGGAGCCAGACAATCTAATAGGACATCGAACATAACGGGTGTCGGGTGTATTGCCCAAAAGTAAATCTCTGTGAATCCTCCGTGGCCTCTGTGGCTCTGTGGTGAAAAGCTCGACGGAAGTCACCACAGAGTCACAAAGGGCACGGAGGTTTCACAGAGAAAATCGATTTGGGCAACACTTCCTCACGGCCTCGGCTGCAATTCTCTGAGCCCTACCAGAGAGGCTTTTCTTCTCGCTACGAAAAAATTCATGCACGTACCGCTCTTTTCTTGAGCTCTCCCAGCCGGGATCGGATCGGCTCGAGTAACGCGCATTCCGGCCACAACTCTTCCAATGCTTGAGCGATATGCTTGTAGTACCAGATTTTCTTATCCAGCTTCTCTGTAATGCCCTTCTGAGCGGTCGAATCCTCCAAGGTAAAGTCCTGGCCGCTGATTTCCTCCAAAAGTATGGAAATGTTGGCCAGGACATCGGCAGCACGGAGCAATCGGATGCGGTTGTCGCCGCTGCGGAATTTCTGCAGGTCGCGCTCCTTTCGTTCTTGCCAGGGTAGTGAGCTGTCGTCGGTAACGGAACCAACCAACTCGGCGATCTCCCGGCCAAAGTTCCGCGAGACCGCAGCCACACTTTGTGCGCCATCCTCGCACACGTCATGCAAGATGCCCGCGATGACGACTGCATCATCTGCTCCCGCCTGCATGAGTATCAGGGCGACTTGGATGGGATGGACAAGATAGGGCCGTTGATCGGCGTTCTTGATGTGTCCCTGATGCGCTTTGTAAGCGAAATCGATCGCTTCCCGATAGAGGCACAGGTTGTTCATCTAATTATCAGTCGCCGAAACAGTCGGGAATGACGAATTACGAAGTGCGAATGTCGAATGCAGGGTACAGTTGGGAATGACGAATTACGAAGTTCGCCAACGTCGAATACAACGCATGAATCCGAGTGTCAATTGACGAAAACGAGTTATCGAAGTGAAAACATCCGTATTCTGCACGTTGCATTCGAGATTCTCACTTCATACCTGCATTCGACATTCGCACTTCGTAATTCGCCATTCCCGACTGTAGCCCGCATTCGACATTCGCACTTCGTAATTCGTCATTCGTACTGCCCCTGCTCCTACTCGCCTTGCATCATCAGCATCTCCCAGTCGTTGTAAATAGAGCTCAGCTCCAGGTCGATCGCTTCGTATTGATTGGCTAGCTCGTTGATCTTCTGGAAATTCCGCGGCTCCTGTTGCTGCATCTCGACGCTGATTTTGTCCCGTTGGGCTTCCAGCCTGTGAATTCGCTCCTCCAGAGCGAGCAACTGCTCTTGTAGTCGCATACGCTCATTCTTGGATCGCTCGTTCTTTGGTCCGGAAGGCACCGAGGCAGGACTTTTTGCAGTCCTTGAATCGGTAGACGGGCGGGGAATAGCCTCCCCGCTCACGGCCTCTTCGCGCTGGACCTCGTGGCGAGCTTCAAAGCTTTCCAAGTCGGAGAATTTTTGCAGCCGCCGATCGTGGACGAAGAGAATTTCCGTTTCAAGTTGATCTAGGAAATAACGATCGTGCGATACCACAAACATCGTACCGGTAAATTCCCGCAAAGCGGTCTCCAGAACTTCTCGGGCGGGAATGTCCAGATGGTTTGTCGGCTCGTCCAGTAACAAGACATGCGTAGGATGGAGCAGCAATTTGGCCAGGGCCACCCGACTCTTCTCCCCACCACTGAGCTTTCCTATCTTTTTGAAGACGTCGTCGCCGCGGAATAGGAAGCAGGCCAAATAATTACGAAGTTGCCCCTCGGTAGAGTGCGGCGAAACTTCATGGATTTCATCCAGGATGTTGTTTTCAGGGTTCAGGTTTTCCTGCGTCTGAGAAAAATAACTCCAGCTCAGACCGTCAGATCGTAGTAAACGTCCGGAAACAGGCGGGATCACTCCCATGAGAGTCTTCAACAAAGTTGTCTTGCCTGTACCGTTGCCGCCCAATATGCCAAAGCGCGCCCCACGGTGGGCGATCAAATCGATCCTCTCGATCAGAGGGGTTGTGTCATAACCGATGGCCAAGGCCTTGCAGCGGACGATCTCGTGCGTCGATCCCGGCGCCTCGCGAAAGTCCAGGCGCATCGCGTCGACGGCCTGCACGTCCTCCACTCGCTCCAGTTTTTCGAGCATTTTCCGACGGCTCTTTGCCTGCTTTGTCTTCTGGCCGGCAATATTGCGCCGGATGAATTCTTCGGTTTTCTCAATGTGCTGCCGCTGGCGCCGGAATGTGCTTGCCTGCTGCCGGTCCAACAAATCACGCTCTTGCCGGTAGAAGGAATAATTTCCCGAAAACTGGCGCAGGCGGCGATTGTGGATCTCCACCGTCTTTTGCGCTACCTGATCAAGGAAATAGCGATCGTGGCTGACCACGATGATCGTTGACTTGATGTCCTTGAGGTAGCTCTCCAGCCACTCAATAGCGTCAATGTCCAAGTGGTTTGTCGGCTCGTCCAGAAGCAACAGTTCGGGCTCGAGCAGCAAAGCCTGCGCGAGTTTTAGGCGACTCTGCTGACCGCCGCTCAGATGGGCAAGGAGCCAATGCATAGCTTCCCGCGAAAAGCCAAGGCCCTGGAGAACTTTCTCGGTTTCACTTCGGAAGCGGTATCCACCCTGAAAGCGGAAGCGCTCAATCAAATGTGCGTATTCGTCTGAGAGTTTTCCCGCTCGGTCCGGGTGTTCGGACATTTCTTTTTGCAGATCCAAAATACGATGCTCCATCCGCATCAGCGGATCGAAGACCGATAGTGCCTGCGACAGGACGGTGAGATGGCTGGACGGTCCGGATTGGAGTTCCGACTGTTCAACACAGGCGATGGAAAGATTCTTCTTGCTTATTACTCTGCCGCCGTCTGGGCTGAGTTTCCCGATCATCAACTGAAGGAGTGTGGTCTTTCCGGAGCCGTTAGGCCCTACCAGTGCTGCACGCTCTCCGGCGTTGATGACCCAATCTACCGAATCGAACAGCAGCCGCTCGCCGAAACTCTTCTGGATTGCTTCCAAGCGCAAAAGCATGAGTTGAGTTTAATACAGCGGGGCGGTTTGTGGGGAATTCCGGAAAGTGGCGAAGCAAACAGTCGGTAGTCGGCAGTAAGCAGTCGGCAGGAAAACGTCATTGGTCATTCGTCAATCGTCATTGGTCATACGTTATTCGACGCAGTCGGAAAGAGGCAGTCGCTAGTAAGCAGGTCAAACGGGACGGAAAACCTGATGAGTGAACAAATGACTGTTTACAAATGGCGAAGGTTGCCTGCTGCAGAGTACTTCGAATCACCAATGACGAATGACCAA
>DASYPF010000108.1:0-5871 GCA_036006905.1 Acidobacteriota bacterium | reverse complement strand
GCTGCTTCGATACTTTCAAAGGTTGCACTGGCTCCGGCTCGTTAGGTGGCAACTCCAGCTTCGGCTTCTCTGCCGGAGTTGTCGCAGCCTCGAGAACGGGCAGATCCGGTTCGGGCGTCTTAAGATCGGGAAGCGCCTTGGTCGGCAGCTTCAGCTTTGGCGCTTGGATCGGCGTAACTCGGGTTCTGGGAGTCTCTGTCGGTTTGTTCGCGCGCACGTCTAAAACGGGCGCCGCATTTGTCGCCTGAACGATATTTGGCAGCGGCACGAATCTGTTCAGAATTGGCAGGTCTTTCAATCCTGGTTGAAGAAGAGTCTGTTTCCGACTATCAGGCTTTGGCTGATCAGAAAGAATTGGCTGCGATCCAGGATAGCTGAAGCCTTGAGTACCGCGCGCCGCCGCCGGGGCCGATCGCTTCAGAGGAATTCCCGACAAGCCTCCCGGATGCCCGCTCCCTTCCGCGCCTCCACCAAGCACAGGAAGATAAATCACCTGCGCGCGATCATTGAGATCGATAACTTGGACCAACTCTGCGGGACGAACTCGGCTGATAGTGAACGACAGAAAAAAAATACAGAAGATCACAACCGCATGAAGAATGAACGAACCGGCAAAGCTCCATCCCAGCCGATAGCCGTAACGCACTTCCGCCAGCGTAAGCCGGAATGGGATAGGCTCCGGTCTTGTGGACGATAACAATTCGGAGAGAAGTTCATCTTGCAGCGAGAGAGGCATTTACCTAATTCCCTGGGCCCGAGACTTGAGCATTTTCTTGGTGAGGTGGAATGGCGAGTCAATGCCCGAGATTCTTGCACACGTGTTCATCGGAAGAGCGCCTCAATCTCCGGACCGTTATCGCGTTCATCGCCAGTCTCTTCAATTAACGGAAAGGCAGGGCGGAGCCCGCATTCGCGTGCGGACACCATCGTTGCCTGGCTTATTTCTGAAAGTAAATTAGCGCGGAGCTTTCTTCTTCATCCGGTAGATCAGGATCACCAACACGATCACAGCGCAAATCCCCGATACCACCCGAATCAGCGTAATGTTGTCCATCATTTCCCTCCCCTACTGAGTTCGTCTAACCTTGTTTTCTAATGCTTTCTTCCAGCCTTCGCCAAATAACCACCTGCAGTTAGCATTCCATCATTGAGACGTAACTCTGTGATCTGAAAATCGTTACCCGCTCATCCAAGACGAATGCTCCCGAAAGTATACAGCTGGTCAATCGCCGTAGCAGACAAGTGTAGCCAGAGGGCCTCAAACTAGTAAGCGCCTGGCTGGCGGCCGAGATTCATTCTCCCCTTCCCGGTCCTATTCCAACATTGTGGCCTTCAACACATTAATTACGGAGTTAGGATTGAGAAGCATCTTAACGCCGCCGTTGCCGCTCACAACTAACTCGTCGGTTGTAATGTTTCCTAAGACATATGCCGCACTGCCGGGATTACCTTGCAGTTGAACGAACGCGTTGTATCCAGCGCTAGGATCGGAACAGGAGGTGCCGGTACCGCTCGAGTTGCAGTTATGAAAATACATGTTTCCGGATAGAACCAGGCCTCCGCCACCTTGCATACTCGCTTGACCTTTCGGGTCAGCATCTGCACGATCCTGGAAAAAGATCATGCCACGCACGGTTCCTGAAGTTTCTGCGGGGCCATTAACGAACGTAGCGCCCGAGAAGGTCCCTTTGCCGGTGCATTGCCCCAGCAATACATTGCCATTTACCGTCGTAGGCAAACCGAGCTGTGCAGGTGGCGTGGCGCCCCCTGGACAAATTGCGTTCGAAGTTTGGAAGGCGTCTATCGTCCTTCCGCCAGGGTTGCCAGCATTCGCTCCGAAAAATGCTGATCCGTAGTTCCCCGCCCCGGTTCCAGAAAAATAGAACATCGCGCCTCCGGAGAAAGGTGTGGTCGGCCGGATTACACCATTGCTGTCCACCGTGAGGCTGGAGTGACATTGGCCGGTAGGACTAGTGGTGCATGAAGATGGGGAACCGCAGTTCACCTTGTCGGGCGTATTGGGCTTCATGTAGTAAAGACCTGGCTTAAAAATCGCGGTCTTGTCCTTTACAACAATAGGATTCGTATACAGACCCGGTTGGTACTCGACGCAGCCTCCGTGGTCGGGACAACCGTCCACGTTGTACAACACCGGAAGCGGAGTGACGTTGGTCAAGGACAATGGTGGGACGGCCGGAGCATTTAGGGTCGCGTAGGGATCTTGGATTGGCGACGCTGTCCCCCAATGATTCCCAGTGAAGTTCGCAGGTGCCGCTTTTGGGCCGCCGAACACGCCGAAGTCGCCGCCACTGAAATTAGGACCGGCTTTGCTAAGATCAATAGTGCCGCTCCCGCTACAACCGCTGCTCTTACTTGCCGCCGCGCAGCTGGTGTCGTTCGAATTGACTTGTATACTGCGTGGCGGCCCTCCGACAATGCCAATAGTTGCGCTCCCGCTTACCTCAAAAGCATGCGCACAGCTCGGATTGAGGACAATGATGGGAACAGGCGAGTTGGCCTGTTGCAGCCCGCACGTAGCCCCGGCAGCAACATCTATGCTGGTCCTTCCCATCAGTAGGCCCGCGAAGCCCAGACTCATTCGATCAAGAACATTTACTCGAATAAATGGCGTTGGCGCCAGCGAGGCCGGTGGTGTAGTCACGCCTGTCACAGCTCCTGGGAAGGTGATGAGAACATCGCTCGAAGCCCGACCCGCCACCCGACCGCTTCCGTTATAACCGTTGAGTTGGGCGTATTGGCAAACCGCGGAAGTCGGTGCATCGGCGCATGTAAATTGCGCCGGAGGAGAACCCGCTGGAAAGCCGCCCAAATTATTGCCCTGAGCATTGACCAGCAAGTCCATCGCGCCAGCGACGCACGCGGAGTCGGCGGCGGCTTGGGCCCACTGGCGGTGATAATGTGCGTTAGAAAAATCGATGGCCAGTCCGAGCCCCCCGAGAAGGACTAGCCCCAGAACGAGTATTACGAGGATCGTGGTTTGACCGCTTTCAGCGGAACACCTGGTTCTTCCGGCTTTCCCTTCCATACCTGTTTGTCTCCGACTATCTCGTTTAATAAATGATTCGTCCTTCCGAAGCCGCTCTCACGGTCACATTAGGCCAACTGAACCCAAAAAGCGGTTGGTATGGATAAGCAACCGTGACGCGGACAAGACAAGAAGGGTTGTTAGAGCTGCAAGCCGTTCCGTTTGCACTGTTGGGGTTGTAGTCCACGGTAATGTGACTCGCGGCGATCGCATGGAAGGACAGCCTGGCATAGTTCAGAGCGGCAGTTTTCACGTTGGCGCCCCCGGAATCGGTACAGGTGACGCCAGTTCCACCAGGGCCGCTGCACCCAGCAGCGCCCCTTCCAGTCCCGTGTACGACTGCGTAACGCACACCGGCCTTGGCCGAATCCGCCAGAACGACGTAGGTGTGAATAACCCCAATCAACTGAAGAATTGAAAGAATGAAAACCATTAGGAACACGACCATCAGCGCAAATTCAATTGCGGCTTGTCCCGCGCTGTCAGCATTCCGTTTCATCCTCTGATCATCCCGCTTTCCTAATTTATCTCGCGCATAGACACCTGGCGATGAAAGGTGCAGGTTGTGCCGCCCCCACCGCTTGCACTGCAAAGACCAGAAGGTATTAATCCGAGGCTGAAAATTCTTCCCGGGATTATTGGATTGAAGGTGTATTTCACGTCCACGCGATTTAAAACGAAGGAAGGCGCTTCCGGATCGGCAGCCGCAGCTGAACCGGTAAAGCTGGCGCTGCCAAAGCTGGTGCAAGTCGTCACTCCACTGGCATCTATTCCAACTGTCTGAGAACACACCTGTACCGAAGCCGTTGTCGGGGCATAAATCGCGCCTGTCATGTCCCGACGTGCCAGATAGCTAACCGAAGTATTGGTGGTAATCGGACCGGCGTTGGCTAGTGCTGAAGCGGCTGGGGTCTCAAATCCCATGATGGAGTATTCCGCTGCCACTCGGGGCGCGGCCGCCAAATTTACTGCCATCAGGTACACGTACCCCATATTTACTGCATTCAGAACTATCAGCAGCAGCAGCGGCATGGCCAGGACAGTCTCAATCATCGCCTGCCCTGACTCGGCTAATCGATCCTTCTGAAAGCGCATCTCATATCCTCAAACCGCGCGAGCACGCAAAGCGTATTCCCGAAAGTCTCCTTCTGTCCTATTTGGCTCTTGCTGTGTGCTCTCATCGTCGTCCAGTGAATACTCTGTAATGCTCAGTTGGTTCAGTAGCCGATGCAGATAGCACCGGCTGATTCCTAGTTCTTTGGCTGCTTTCAGCTTGTTTCCCGAGTGCATGCGCAGCGCTGAGCGAACCAGTTCGCGTTTAAAGCTGCGCAAAGCATGATGGAACGTTCCCGCTTGGATTTCCTCTGGAATCTTCAATCCCTTGAGCTCCGCGGGCAAATCCTGCACCGCCAAATGCATGTTGCCATTGGCCAGCACCAGGCTGCGCTCGATCACATTCTGCAGCTCGCGGACATTACCAGGCCAATCGTGCCGGGCGAGTGAACTCAAGAACCCGGGGGTAAGGGAGCGGCCGGGCTTGTTGTGGGCTTTGGCGAACACACGCAGGAAGTACTCCGCCAACAGCGGGATGTCCTCACTCCTCGCCCGTAGCGGCGGCATGTGGATACGCACCACCGAAATTCGGAAATACAAGTCTTCGCGAAAAGTGCCTTCCTGCACCATTTTTTCCAGATTGCGGCTGGTGGCGCAGATGATGCGCGCGTCAATCTGCTGGGCTACGTTTGATCCCAGGCGCTCCAGGCTTCTTTCCTGCAGAACCCGCAAAAGCTTCGCCTGCAGGGGCAACGCCAGGTCACCGATTTCATCCAAAAAAATCGTTCCCCCCTTGGCTTCTTCGAAACGTCCGCGACGGCTTTGAATGGCGCCAGTGAACGCTCCCTTTTCGTGACCGAATAGCTCGTCTTCAATCAGCGACTCGGGAAAGGCGCAAGCTGAAAAAGCCACAAAGGGTTTGCTGGCCCGTTGACTCAGCCTGTGGATGGCCCGAGCCACCAGGCTTTTGCCCGTGCCGCTTTCACCGGTTACGAGTACGCTGGTATGGAAAGGAGCGACCTTGCCGATTACTTCGTTCACTTGTTCCATGGCCTTGCTGTTGCCGAGCAATCCCTCGACACGGCTCGAAAGAAACTTCTGGGCTGCAGCCAGGTCTCGCGCCAGCGTGGAACGGCGATAAGCTCCATCGAGAGCAAATTTCAGCGCGTGAACATCGAGAGGCTGCGACAGGAAGTCCACTGCGCCTCGCTGGAGCGCCTCCACGGCCGTTTCGCGGCGCATGTCCCAACTGTAAGCGATCACGGCGGGCAACTCGATCTGTTCCGACGCTTCTCTCAGCAGGGAGAAAGGCGCTTCGCTGATTGAATTGCTATTTAAATCGAGATTCAGCAGGACGAGGGGCGCCTCGTTATCCTGGATCCGCGCAATTCCCTCCGAGACAGTCGAGACCCGCTGCAATAGGTAGGTTTCACCAAGAACTTTTTGCAGAACCTGTCCGAAAGCTTCGTCTGGATCGATAAGGAGAATCCGTTTTTGCGCACGACTTACGTCTGACAACGCGAATACCCTTTCCGCACCCGGCCGCAACTGCGGCCAAACGCACCTACATATCAATAGATAATGATTCCGGAAGGCTTGCCAGACGCACGGCGTCCTCTCAGAGCCGCAATTTTCCGTCACATTTTGGGGGGAAGCACGGACCGGCGTACCACCCAGCCTCCGCGCTCGCCCTACAGTTTGCACATTGAGAACCAAAAGGTCAATAGCTAAAGCCTTGACACCCCACGACTTTTTCAATTTCTAGACTCAAT
>DASYPF010000107.1:0-5236 GCA_036006905.1 Acidobacteriota bacterium | reverse complement strand
TGGCTAAACACTCTTTGAAGGTAGCGGCGGATCTGCAATTTGTGCAAAAAAGGCGAGGTTCTCCGTCGCCGTCCAACAGAAGTAAAAGCGACTTACTTTGCCGACGATGAGGGTCACACCAGGGGCATGTGCACAACAATGCGTAGGCGGCATTGCAGTACTCGAATTCCCACCCTATTTCTTGAAGTTTCTTGGCCCAGAATCTAATTTCGGTAGGATGCACTATATTTTCATCATGGCCTACGTTCAGTTTAAGACGACCCCTTACCAGTTCTGGAATTGTGGCCTGACCTGGACGCTGACATTGATTTCCTCTTGCTTGTTCTGACGGTTTCGGTCGCGACTTGTTGCAGCCCCGGCGATTGCCTATCGACCCATTCCCGGGCCATACAAATCGCGCTGGCCATGGCTTCCTCTCTGCTTGGCAAACGACGGCTTCCGCGACAGTAGTGCCTGCAGGTGCGGCCGCCTTGGTCGGACTCGGCCTCCCAGGAATCGTCCCAACCGGAGTGAAGCACCGAGCATCCGGCAAACGTAATAATCCATCCCTTGTGTTGCCAGCGCACAAAAATACCCCACCTGAGCTTTGCAACCATCTTAGCAAGGGTTTTCTTGGTGGCAAGGAGTGCGGTGAATTAACCAGTCGGAGGGAGGAAGAAAGTCGGCAGGTAGCTTAATTATTCTTGAAGAAAAATTCGGCGCACAGTTTTGACTGGGTGCTCCTGCCAACTTCTCATTTGAACCCTACATGTTGTATGAACCTACATCTTGTAGCCAAGATCCTCAGGATTGAGGTTCTCGAGCCATTTTCGAATATCTTCCGGATCGAGCTTATCCTTGCTCATGGCAAGGTTGCGTGAGCTGTTGATCACCGTTTCGGTGACATAGATGGGTGAATCGGTTCGCAGCGCCAAGGCAATCGCATCGCTCGGGCGGGAGTCCACGGTGATCGCCTGACCGTTGAGACGGAGATGGATGAGCGCGTAGAAAG
The DNA here is from genome assembly GCA_036006905.1 of Acidobacteriota bacterium. Lineage (GTDB taxonomy): Bacteria > Acidobacteriota > UBA6911 > JACQSX01 > JACQSX01 > DASXTB01. The sequence continues at coordinate 4,245 of DASYPF010000107.1, read as the reverse complement.
TGTTGTCCTTCAAGTCGGTGACGACGATTTTCTCGACCTCGGCATTCAGTTGCATCAGGACATTCTTGAGCAGGTCGTGTGTCATCGGGCGCGGAGTGTCGACGCGCTCGATTTGAAGCGCGATGGCGTTGGCCTCAAAGATCCCAACCCAAATAGGCAGCAGCGTCCCGCTTTCCACCTCCTGGAGAATTACGATTGGGGAATTCGTCAGCGGGTCCATCATCAAGCCTTTGATTTTGAATTCTTTATCCATGGGAACACTCCTTAGGGCATTCCTTCCGTGGGTTGCCCACGCAGACTGTTGGCTCCGAAACCGGTGACTGTCACCCGAAGGAACTGCCCGGACGCCACATTATCAGATTCAAAATTTACGATTTTGTTGGCTGTCGTTCTTCCAAACCACTTCTTTCCATCGCGAGCCTTTCCTTCGACTAGAACGTCCTGCTCTGTCCCTAACAATAAGCTATTGTGGTGCAACTGGATACGCCGCTGCATCGCTTGCAGTTGTGTCAAGCGCGCTTCTTTGACCGGTTCAGGCACGGCCTCCCTCGACTCCAATTTCAGAGCCGGGGTTTTTGGCCGCGGTGAGTATCGAAACGAAAAAATCGAATCGTATTGAACCTCATCAACCAGCGAGAGGGTCTGCTCGAAATCCTCTTCCGTCTCTCCCGGAAACCCGACGATGATGTCCGTGGAGAGTGCCATTTTCCTTTTTAAAGCTTTAATCGAATTGATTATTTCTAAATATCTGTCACGATTGTATAACCTCTTCATCCGGCGCAGCACTCTCGATGATCCAGACTGCGCGGGAAGGTGGATCCAGTTGCACAGCGTCTCGTTTGCTTCCATCACTTCAAGGATGTCCTGGGTAAAATCTTTCGGGTGGTTCGTTGTAAAGCGGACCCGGCGAATTCCCGGAACCTCAGCCACTTCTTTCAGCAGTTCAGAGAAGCTCAGTTTTCCAGGCGAAGGATCTTTGTAACTGTTGATGTTCTGACCCAGCAACAGGACCTCGACGTATCCGGCGCTGGCCAACCGCCGTACCTCATCCAAAATCCGGTGACTGGCACGATAACGCTCCGGCCCACGCGTGTAAGGTACGACGCAGAAGGTGCAAAAATTGTTGCATCCCTCCATAATGGTCACATTCGCTCGATAGCTGTTCTCACGCAGCACCGCGTCGATTTCAACTGGCTGTGGATCATCCATCGGCTCTGTACGCACTATGGGTCTTCGATCAGCCAAAATCTGTTCCAGCAGATGAGGGATCTCGTGATACCGATGTGTGCCGACCACTAAATCAATAAAGGGGGCTTTACGGATAAATTCGGTTCCTTCCTGCTGCGCCACGCATCCGAGTACCCCCAGAATGAATTCTGGATTTGTCTTCTTATGGGAACGGTATGCGCCCAACCGGCTGTAGACTTTCTGCTCCGCCTTTTCTCGAATGCTGCAGGTGTTGATCAGGAAGACATCGGCCAAATCCGGTGATGACGCTTTCTGGAAGCCACGACGCGCTAACAAGCCGGCGACCTTCTCCGAATCGTGCTCGTTCATCTGGCAGCCGAACGTCTCGATGTAAAAAGTTCTCATCTGGAAAGCATCTTACGCTACGGCCGTTTAATTCACAAGGCGCGGCGTCGAGCGCGAGATCAAATCGCGGGCGTGCTCGAGGGCGGATTTTCCAACTTCGGCTCCTGCCAGCATTCGGGCAACTTCTTCCAGCTTGCCCTGCCGGTCCAAAGCGAGGGCGGAGACAACGGTGCGTCTGCCACTGACTTCCTTCTCTACGCGATAATGAACGTCAGCGAAAGCGGCTATTTGCGGCAAATGAGTGACACAGAAGACCTGCTGGCGGGTAGCCAGCCTCTTTAGCTTGAGACCAACGACTTCGGCAACACGGCCGCCAATTCCCGAATCGACCTCATCAAAAACCAGTATCTCGTTGCCTTCGCCATGCAAGACGGTCTTGAGTGCGAGCATCAGCCTGGACAGCTCGCCGCCCGATGCGATTTTTGCCAGCGGCCTCGGCGGCTCGCCCACATTGGGGGAGATTAAGAACTCAACTCGGTCACTTCCCTTTTGCGTTGCTTCGGCCGGTTGCGCGGAAACAACGAAGCGGCTTTTCTCCATGGCCAGGGATTTCAATTCATTCTCCATAGTCTTCTGCAGTTTTATGGCCGCGCGTGCCCTTCTTTCGGAAAGAGTGCCGGCTTCATGTTGGTACTTTTTTTCGGCTTGTGCACAGTCTGTTGCCAGCGCGTCGCGCCGCTCCTCCCAATGGGCCAATTGGTGATACTGGTCGCGAGCACCAGCCTGCAGCGCCAGAATTTCAGCGATGGTTCGGCCGTACTTCTTCTTCAAACGTTCGATCTTCTCCAGCCGCGATTCAACCTGCTGGAGCCGCGACGGATCAAACTCGATTTTTTGAGAATAGTCTCGCATCTGATAGGCGAGATCTTCGAGCGCATAGCGAGCACCTTCAGCCGAAGTATTGAGCGCTTCCAAAGTAGGGTCTATCGAAATAAGTCGCTGTAAGTTCTTCGCGGCCCGTGACCAAAGGGACAGAGCGCTTTCTTCCCGATTGTAGAGCCACTCGTAGATTTCTCCACTCAAGCGCAACAATTCCTCGCCATGAGCCAGAAGATTGCGCTCGCGCTGGAGTTCTTCATCCTCCCCTGATTTGAGTCCGGCTTCGTCGATTTCCTCAATCTGGAAGCGTAGAAAATCAAGCTTCTGCAACCGTTCGGTCTCAGCCATAGCAGCCGCTTGCAACTGGCCCCTCAATCGCTGCATTGCGTCATAGGCAGCCTCTACCCGGATTCGTTGTGCGGAGTTGTCAGCAAATTCATCGAGCAACTCGACGTGCAGTTCGGGCCGCTGCAGAAGTTCCTGGTCCTGCTGGCCATGAATATCGGCCAGCAGTGGGGCCAGTTGCTGAAGAAACCCGATAGTGACGGGCGATTGGTTGATCCAGGCGCGGCCCTTTCCTGATCGTGAGATCTCTCGGCGAAAAATCGCCGGCTCGTCGGTGATGTCGATTCCCGCCTCTTGCAGGCGCTGGCGGACCTGATTTTTGGCTTCCAGCGACGCTTCCACTCTGGCGGCATCGGCGCCAGCGCGCACAATTTCACTGGCCACCCGCCGGCCCAGAATAAACGCCATCGAATCGACGATAATCGATTTTCCGGAGCCAGTTTCTCCAGTTAAAAGATTTAAACCTTCGCCAAATTCCAACGTCAGATCATCTATGACAGCGAGGTTCTGTATGCGGAGCGACTTCAACATTGCCGTGAGTTTAGCACAGCACGGAATGTCGAATGCCGAATTGCGAATTGCGAAGTGCGAATGAAGAGTTAACGCTGAAATTTCGCGCAGCAAAACAACATTCGAAACTCGAAATTCGACATTCCAAATTGCAATGGCCTTGCGAATGTGGTTTTGAACGTGGACAATCAGATCAGGTAGATGGGTGCACAACCGTGCGCCTGTCAAGGGAGGATTATTGATCTCGCTGCTTGTAGCGGTGCAATTCTTTTCCGGCGGTTTGTGGCAACTGGTTGCGCAGTCGGGCCTGACAGTAAAAATTATTTTAGTCGTCCTGCTTGGTTTCTCCGTCTTAAGTTGGGGAATTATACTGAACAAATGGATTACGTTTCGGAAGGTGACACGGCAGTCCCAGCAGTTTTACAGTTTTTTTCATAAGAGCCAGCGGCTCAGCGAAGTCTATAACCTCACTGACAACTATCCCCTTTCTCCTCTCGCCGGCGTTTTCAAGAGTGGGTATGAGGAGCTACGCCAGCAAGTGCGCGCTGGTTCCCCCATAGAACGGGGTCCCACACAGGGCATCAACGAAAGGAGCAGCATTCCAAGTGTATTGCCAATCCAGCGGGCGCTTCAAAAATCAGCGACTGCGGAGATGACGTCTCTGGAAAACTCGTTGAACTGGCTGGCCACCACCGGAGCCGTTACCCCTTTTATCGGCTTATTCGGTACCGTTATTGGGATTATCAATGCATTTCAAGGATTGGGAAGCAGTTCGGCAACGACGATTCAGGCTGTGGCTCCCGGAATTAGCGAAGCGTTGGTTACTACGGCCGCCGGGCTGTTTGCCGCGATACCAGCAGTCATTGGATACAATCAATTTGTGCACAGATTAAAGGTATTTGGCGCAGAAATCGATGATTTTGCAATGGAGTTTCTCAACTGGGTGGAACGAAACGTTGTGGTGGGAACGCGATGAAA
>DASYPF010000106.1:0-11226 GCA_036006905.1 Acidobacteriota bacterium | reverse complement strand
GGTTCCGAGTTCCAAGTTTCAAGTTCCAAAACTTCGAACCTTGAGTTCGAAACCTACAGGAAGTCCAGAACTCGAAACTCGGGACCCGGGACCCGGAACCCGGAACCCGAAACCTTGAACCCGGAACCTTAAACGCGGAACCTTGAACCCGGAACCTTGAACCCGGAACTATAACCTCGAACGTAAACGGCAATATCTATATCCTTTCCAGCAAGCCGGCTGCCAACGCCAGCCGCCGTGGGATGTCTTCGACCAGGATGTGCTCATGCAGCGCGTGCGCGCCGTCGCCATCGACCCCCAGGCCGTCAAGCGTTGGAATTCCGAGGGCCGCAGTGAAAGAACCGTCGCTTCCTCCACCGGTGCTCCCTTCCTGCAGGGTCCATCCTTGTTCTCTGGCCACCGCTACAGCCTTTTCAAACAATTCCACCACTTTGGAAGTTCGCTCCAAGGGAGGCCGGTTGATTCCGCCGCCGATTTTCAAGCGCGCTCCCGGAGCCTTCGGCGGCAGCGCGTGTATTCTTTGGTCTATTGTCAGTCCATCTTTAACCGACGCGATGCGGACATCCACTTCCGCGCGCGCGTATTCCGGGACTACATTGCAGCGCGTTCCTCCTTTGACAACACCAAAGTTGACCGTGGCACCGGGGCAGTCTTCGACGATTTTCTTTATGGCAAATACCTGGTGCGCAAATTCTTCAATCGCGCTTATGCCGCGGCCGGGGTCGACGCCGGCATGCGCCGATCTTCCAAAAATCTCCAGCGTGTAATTTCCCACGCCTTTGCGAAATGTTTTCGCTTTTCCTCCAGGCAGGCAGGGCTCAAAGACCAGAACCTGCTCACATCCGGCGGCAACGTCTTCCAAGACCCTACGCGAAGTGCTGCTGCCGATTTCTTCGTCCGAATTGTAAAACGCAACCAGTGATGTCTGGAAATCTCCAACGCCCTGAGCCGCCATTTGAAACAACTCGAGCATCACAATCGCGCCGCCCTTCATATCAAAGATTCCCGGGCCTGAGGCTTTTCCGTTTTCCAGCGCGATAGGCATCTTTTGCAACTGACCCGCTTCCCAAACGGTGTCGAGGTGTCCCAACAGCAGCGTCTTTCGGGGACTCTGTCCCAGGCGTGCAATGAGCTGGTCTCCGGCAGCACTCTGCCGTACACGAGTCACGTTGGCGCCCGTTGACTGGAGCTGCCTCTCCATCCAGGTGATTGCCTGGTTCACGCGGTGGCGATCATTGGATGGGCTTTCCAGAGTCACCAATTCCTGAATTTGCTCCAGCAATCGCCGGGCATTTTCCTGCGCGTAATCCTGAAGGCGGCTGGCGTTAGTCATTAGTCATTCGTCATTAGCAGGATGCGGAAAAACTCACCGCGAAGGCGCGAAGAACGCGAAGGCTGTTTGTTGACCCGGAACTCTAACATGGCATATCCATCAAGAAGTCATCCATTTAGCGAGGGCTGACTATATCGAACGAATGTTCTTCATTTGATTCCCTTCGCGTTCTTCGCGCCTTCGCGGTGAGTTTTTCAGCATCCTGTTAGTCATTCGTCATTCGAAATTCGTCATTCGAAATTTGTCATTTGTCGTTTGAAACTCATCCTTCGGAATTCCAAAGGAATTCTCCCTTCCAGACCGGCATGGCCGGACCCTCGATGAAGATATGTTCTCCGTGTCGCCACTCGACAGTGAGCGTTCCCTTCTCGTTATGGACATGCACCGGGCTGTCTGCCAGTTTGGCTCGGATGCTGACTGCTGCAGAAGCGCACGAACAGGTTCCCGACGAGAAAGTCTTTCCCACGCCCCGCTCCCATATGCGCAGTTCGATATTGTGCCGATCCACGACACGCACAAACTCTACGTTTGTACGGCGGGGAAATATGGGATGAGATTCCAATTGGGAACCCAATTGTGCCCATTCCTCCTGGCGAAACTCCGGTACAAATACGACACAATGAGGATTCCCCAGCGACACAAGATTGACCTCCACGGTTACTTCGTCAACGCGGATCGGATGCCGAAGGGCAGTCTCGCCTTGCACGGCAGCAGGCAAGGCTGCGGGATCGAAACGCGGGTCTCCCATATCTGCGCGGAACCAGAAGCCGCCCAGCTCTTCTCGCAGAAAAGTCAGCATTCTGACTCCCGCTCCCGAATGAATTAGAAAAACGTTCTCTTGCGGCAGCTCGCGCTTAAGAAACCCCGCCAGACACCGCACGCCGTTGCCGCTAATCTCGGCCTCGCTCCCGTCCATGTTGAAAATGCGACAGCGCGCGTCGGTTGCGAGCCGGTCAAAACCAACCAACCCGTCGGCTCCAACTCCCTCATGCCGTTTGCAAATGGATTGCGCCAGACGTGACAGTCGGGACTGATCAGACAGATCATCGCTTACCAGAATGAAATCATTCCCGTAAGCATGCCACTTTTCAGCGTGAATGTTCACGAACAAAGGTTAGCGCAAAGCCAGCTGGACGCAAAGCCGCAAAACCGGGGTCGGGGGTCGGGTGCGACAGAAACTAGTTAGTTAGCGGATCGGGGATATCAAATTTGGAACATTCGGTGCGCGCCTGATATCCGACCCCTGACACCCGACACCCGGCCCCCGACACCCGACACCCGACACCCGATACCCGATACCCGACACCCGCTACTGAGTTCAAACCGAAGCTGAAATCTCTGCCAGTTTCCCTTCCACCAATTTCCGGATTTCGTTCAGTTGCTTTTGCTCCTTTGCTTCAAAACGAAGTACCAGCACCGGCTGCGTATTGGAAGCGCGAATCAGACCCCAGGCGGCGTCTTCAAACAGAATCCGGACACCGTCCACGGTAATGGTCTTGTAATGCTCTGAGAAATAGCGTGTAGCTTCCTCCACGATCTTGAATTTTTTTGATTCATCCGTATCGACTCGAATTTCCGGAGTGGTGTAAGTTTTGGGTACATCGGAAAGCATCGCCGAAAGCGGCTGGTCACTCTGGGCCAAAATCTCCAGCAGGCGGCAGGCGGCATAAATCGCGTCATCATAGCCATAATAACGGTCCGCAAAAAACATGTGGCCACTCATCTCTCCGGCCGCCGCCGCGTGTTCTTCTTTCATCTTAGCCTTGATCAGGGAATGCCCGGCCTTCCACATGATGGCGCGTCCACCGTGCTTTGCAATGTCATCAAAAAGGTTCTGCGAGCATTTCACTTCTGAGATGATCGTGGCTCCCGGTTGCTTCTTGAGGATGTCTCTGGAATACAGGATCAACAGCTGGTCTCCCCAAAGCACCTTCCCCTGGTCGTCAATAGCCCCAATCCGGTCGGCATCCCCATCAAACGCAATACCTACCTCCGGTTTGTCTCGCATCACGCGTCGTACTAGGTCCTGTAAATTCGACTCGATTGTGGGATCAGGGTGATGATTGGGGAAATGCCCGTCCATCTCGCAAAACAACGGTGTTACCTGACAGCCCAGCCTCTCAATGATTTCCGCTGCTACCACCGAAGATGTGCCGTTGCCGCAGTCGATCACCACTCTAACACTCCGGGGCAACTTGAATTTCTCCAGCAGCATTGCTTTGTACTCGGGCAATGGATTTCTTATCGAGACGGATCCTTGCCCTGCTTCGAACTTTTTCTTCTCGATAATGCCGGCGACCTCCTGGATCTCGGGCCCATGCAGGCTCTCCTTGCCGTCGCACAGCTTGAAACCGTTGTACTGGGGAGGATTGTGGCTTCCCGTGATCATCACGCCGCCGTCGGTATTCCACTGATACAGGGAAAAATATAAGACCGGTGTGGGCACCACGCCGATATCAATCACTCGCATTCCGGCATCCAATAGCCCTTGCAGCACTGCGTCCCGCAGCCGATCCGAACTGAGGCGGCAGTCGCGTCCCAGCGTAATGTTGTTCTTCCCCTTGCTCGCAAGCCGGCTGCCGAACGCACGGCCAATATTGCGGGCCATGTCATCTGTAAGATCACGTTCGGCCTCGCCCCGGATGTCATACTCTCGAAAAATCGCCCTATTCAAGGCACTCCTCTTAATGACTGTTTCAATTGTTCAATCACTTCTACCGGTGTCGGGTCTTCCGAGTAAAGAAAAGCCAGATAAACACTCGCGTAATCGCCTAGCAGGATCAGCGAGAAAATTCGCGCCAGCAGCGATTCTCCGTCCCCTCGAAACTGCAAGACAGATGTGATCGATGACAACCGTTGTGTCAGGAATTCAAAACGCGCCGCGACGTGCGGATGCTCGTCGCGATCGCGTAAACATACTACTTGAGTCTGCCGTATCCATTCAGGATGCTTCCACCCGACAATCTCATTGTGAGTCATCTCCGGAAGCACATTCTGCATCGCCAGGCTCTTGGCATTTTCGCTGAACTGGCCCTTCCAGCGCGTGGCAACCGCGCCGAGAGGGTCTGACGGCGCATAAATAACCGGAATCCTGGCGTGCAGGCTTGAGGCGATCTGCTTGGCAGAATTCAAGCCGCCCTCCATTTCCGGCCGATACCGGCCGCACGCCGCAGCGGTAACGGCAAGCACTTCCTGGACAAGGTCCCCGTGCCACATGCAGAGACCGAAGCGGCGTAATATCCAGAGCAGCGGGAAGACCGAATACGCGATGGCCGTGCGTGGCTGGCGCCCTGAGGGAATCTTCACTACGGCCACTCCGTCTTTCCGAGCTCTCTCAGCCAACTCGCCGCCGCTGGTAATTGCAATCAGCCTTGCCTTGCGCTCAAGTGCAGCGCAATAGGCCGAAAGCGTCTCCTCGGTGTTTCCAGAATAACTGCATGCCACCACCAGCGTTTCTTCTCCCACAAAGGCGGGCACTCGATACTCCCGGTTCACGTAAATGCCAACCGAGCAGCCAGCACATGCGACGGACTGTACGACTTCTCCGCCGATTGCGCTTCCGCCCAGGCCTGTGATGACAACGTTTCGAACGTTCTCTGAAAAATTGGCTTCAAATTTGCTGCCCAGTTCGTTGGCTTCGCGAATCTGTGAAGGAAAGCTTTCCAGGCTTTGCAGCATGCCTCCGGGATCCATCAAGCGCAGTGACGCAACATTGTCCAGTTTCTCGGAAATGGTCTCAGGACGGTTCATAGATAGCGTGACAGTTTTTCTGACTTCAAGCGGTCCACAACCTGTTTCACCTTTTGAGCCTGTGATTTTTCGCAAACCAGCAAAGCGTCTCGAGTGTCGATGATAATTAAGTTCTCGACGCCCACAGCCGCCACTAACTTGCCGGGAGCGTCGACGATTAAACCGCTTGAATCGACCGCAATCAATTTTCCGCGCGAAGCGTTCCCGACTTCCTTCCGGGATAAGAACGGGCTTACGGCATCCCAGGTCCCTACATCGCTCCAGTCAAAAGTAGCGCGAACTGCGTAGATGTTGTCGGCCTTTTCCATGATGCCGTAATCGATCGAGGCGGCCTCCAGGCGTGGATAAACTCTGGTTAATTGCTGTCGCGCGATCCTGGGATGCGCCCAGTCAAGCTGCGCCAGCAGACGATAAGTTGCAGGCATGTAGCGTTGGAGGCTTTCCAATATAGTGCTGACCTTCCATACAAACATTCCGCTGTTCCAGAGAAAATTACCGCGGCGCAGGTATTGCTGGGCGGTCCCGAGCGTCGGCTTTTCAACAAAACGGCGCACCCGATGATACGGTCCCTTGCCCTCTCCCAGCTCTAGATAGCCGTAACCGGTGGAAGGAAATGTGGGCAGGATACCGAAAGTAACCAGGGCGCCGTGGCGGTTCGCCGCCTGGGCGGCCAGATGCATGCTGCGTTGAAACTGCCGGCGATCCCGGATGATGTGGTCCGCCGGCAGCACAAACATCAAGGCGTTCGGGTCGGACTGGCGCATCATGAACGCAGCGAGCGCCACACAGGGCGCGGTGTTGCGCGCCGCCGGCTCGCCGATTACCTGCGCCGCCGACAGATCGGGGATCTGGCGGCGGATCAAAGAGACGTGATCCTTTCCCGAGATGACGAAGACTTGAGAGGCCGGCACTAACCCCTTCAACCGAAAATAGGTCTGCCGAATCATCGAATTGCGGCCGATAATGGGCAGCAGTTGTTTGGGGCACGCGCGGCGACTCTTTGGCCAAAACCGCGTTCCTGACCCGCCAGCCATGATCAGAACGCGCCAGTGATCTCGTTTCATTTTATAAGAATATTATTCGAAATTCGGCACCCAAGAAATCACCAACCAGCCGCGCAGAGAGCGTCAGCCAAGCCGGATCATTCACAAATGTTCACCGCGGAGCGCGCAAAGAGCGCAAAGATAACACGGAGAACCGGGCTGAAGCTCAGAGTATGAACACTCATCAAGAGAGTGCGCCCTGTTGTTAAATGCTCCGGTCTTCATACTCCAAGCTTCAGCCCGGTTCTCCGCGTTACCTCTGCGTTCTCGGCGCCTCTGCGGTGAACATTTGTGAATGATCCCGGTTAGTGCGTCATGGCCGGCTGCGTCTCGGCCCGAACTATACCCACAGCCTGTTTCTCCTCGACGAAGTACTTCCTGGCGGCGGCCTTGATTTCTTCAATAGTGATGGATTTGATCCTGCTGGGATATTGGTCCACTTGCTCTGCATCGGCGCCAAACATGGCATGGCGGATAATTTCACCCAAGTAGTAGAACCGGGACTGCATAGAAATCAGATGGCTGCCTATCGTCGAGGCCAGCGCGCGATAGTACTCGTCGTCTTTTATCGGTTCCTGTTTGAAACCGTCAAACTGGCTGAGTAAACCTTTTTCCGCCCGCTCTGCGTTTTCCGGCGAAGTGGCAATGTACCCGTACACCGCTCCGCCAAAACGGTTTTTCTCATTCAGTACGGCCACTGTGTAGGCCAGATTCTGCCGATCGCGCAGCTCTTCGAAGAACCGTCCACCCAAGCCGCCAACCAGGTTTCGAATGACATCCAGAACATCGCTATCATGATCCAAGAAGGCCGGCCCGTAGAAACCGATTGCAAGCGCTGTCTGCTTGATTTCGCGCGTGTCCGAGCGCCGGCGAGGTTTTGCGGCGGGAACGACTTTCCGTTCCGCCACGGTCCTTTCTTTAAATCTGGAGCCGCTGAAATCACGCGCAAACTGTTCGGCCACCGATGTCCCCTCGATGTCGCCCAGCATCACAACCAGCGGCTTTATCTGTTGCACGTTTTGCTGATGCCACGCCTCGAGTTGTTGAGGACTCAGAGCCACCACGCTCTTTTCCGTACCCAGCGAAGGAAGGCCATATGCGTGATTGCCGAAAAGCGCCTCGCGGCAAAGCTGGATTGGATAAGTGAAATTGTTTTCCTTAAGCCGCTTCAATCGGGCCAACTGCAATTCCTTTTCTTTCGAGACGGTCTCTTCGCGAAACACGGGCTTCTGGATCACCTCGGTCAGCACCTTCACGCCTTCACGCAAGTTGCGGGAAAGAATGGACAGAACAAATCCGAAATAATCAGGAGCGTTGATCACTTGGAGAGTGCCGCCAAGCCGCTCGATCGCCAGCGCCAGCGTGCCGTCACGGTAATGATCGCTCTCACGCACCGCGACATTTAGCGCCAATTCGGTGATTCCGCGATTCTCATCGTTTTCCTCCAGCCGTCCGCCGGGAAAAACAAAAGCGACGTCCACCAGAGGGAGCGTGTGGTCCTCTTTGAAATAGATCTCCGGACCCCGAAGAACTGAAGTGCGCTTCAACGGGCTGCTGGTCTTTTCGAGCGTGGGGCGACTGGTGGTCTTTTGAGTGTTTTCCGCCGCTTGAGGCGTAACCGTCTCAGCGCGTCGTTTCTCAAGTGCAGTTGGAATCGCGGCCTCAAGTATCCCTTTCAGCTTGGCAGCGTCCAGGCTGCGCAGCACAGCATTACGGGGCTGGTACTCAATGATTGTCAAACTTTCCAGCTTTAAGTACTTTTGCGCGACTTCACGCACCTGATCAGGAGTTACCTGTCTGACCCTGTCGACGAACCGTTCGCGTTCCTTGTAGTCTCCCAATGCCTGGAAATGTCCGAGCTGCTCTGCGCGAGATTCGCAGTTTTCCAGGCTGCGGTAATGGCCCTTTTCAACCAATGTCACTGCGCGCTGCAGCTCTCCGGCTTCCAGGTTGCGGCTGCGCAGCAGTTCAATCTCGGCCAGCACAGCGGGTTCGACCCTGTCGACCTTTGAAGGATCGAACGTGCAATCCACCATGAACATGCCGACACCGGGGTAACTCATCTGATAGACGTCATAGGAGTCAATCAAGCGTTGCCTGTCGACCAGTTGTTGGTAAAAGGACGATCCTCTCCCGGCGCCCAAGACCTGGCTCAAAACCAGGAGAGGATAATAGTCAGGATGTTCCACACCCACGGTGTGGTAACCGAGCACCAGATGGCTGCGCTGGACATCGCCGCGCAGCTCGCCATAGCGGAGTCCGCCCTGAGGCGGTTCTTCCGGCGAAGGGGTGGATGGATGAGGTGATCGTGTGAAGCGGCCGTAAAGATCGGCGACTTTTTCCAAGACACGATCACGCTGGACATCTCCCACAATCACCAGAATGATCCGCTCCGGGACATAGAAGTCGCGATAGAACTGATCCAATTTTTCTCGTTTAATCGCGCGCAATCCCGTTTCGGCTCCAATCCTCCATCGTCGCATCCGATGTTTCTCGAACGCCAGCTCTAGAAGTTTCTCCGTCGCAAAAGCCTTCGGGCTGTCCAGTTTCCGCATGGCTTCCTGGATAATGACTTCCAACTCTTTTTTGAGCTCAGCGCCATTCAGTGAGCTGTTTTGTAAGGCATCAGCCTGAATTTCCATCGCCTTGTTGAGGTTTTCAGCCGGAACTATGGAGTAGTACCACGTGCGATCATAAATAGTGCTGGCATTGAGCACGCCGCCCAGTGCCCGGGTATCTTTGGCGATCTGGCCCACGCTGCGTTTGGTTGTTCCTTTAAAGAACATGTGTTCCAGGACGTGGGAGATCCCGACGATGTCGTCGGTCTCGTCAAAGTAACCCGCCTTGACGTAACTGCCAATGCAAGCCACTGGACTGGCCGGGTATTCTTCAACAATCACGGTAATTCCATTCTTGAGAACGGCGTGCACGAAACTGCCGTCATCTTTGCGCGAACGATAAGAGCTCATGTATTCGGGCATTTTGTTTCTGGGGTTCTCGACGGCCTTCTGCTGGCGTGCCTGACCTGGCGCCGGCGGCGTCAGGAAAAGATACAACAGCCCCAAAGTAAAAACCTTGTTCCAAAGCCTTGACTTCTGCTCCATTGCATTCTTCGATTCACAGAAATGCTTCCGGAAAGAGTATATCATCTGGGATTTTGTCCCATTGCAGTCACCTTGCCAGACAGCCGAACTTAATGTTATGAAGGAATTCACAGGGAACAGACTATGGAAGCGCTGATTGTCATCTGGGCCGTCGTGCTCCTCCTTATCGCAATCATGGTTTTTGGCGGTAGCCAGGAAACCAGCAGCCAGAAGTTGAAGCGCTATCGGAGGCAACAGATTTCACCTCATGACCGAACCCCATGACTAGTAGACTGTAACAGAAGAATCAGTACCGGTTAGTGGTACACGGAGAACACGGAGAACACAGATTAACGAATGTCCGCCCGCGGCACCTTTTATATCAATTGTGGGCCCAGGCTTTTGAGGGTGCCCCGGGCGAACATCCCGTTAGTCCGCGTTTTCTGTGTCATCCGTGCACTATTACTTGGTACCAAATCTTCTATTAAGAGACGCGCCGAATAAGGCTCTGAGATCTCCACAACTTCCTCATAGGTATCGTACTACTTATAATGTAAATGGTCCGTACTACTATAATACAAATACGTATATAAATAGCAATTAATCTATTGATTACACTATATTTATATGAAAAACTTCCGCTAGATTATCACCGATTTTCCTGGGATTGAAGTTTCAGCTTAGGCCCTTCCAACGGATCAAGGACCCCCATGAACTATTTGCCTGACCGGCAGACTTGCTAATTTTTCAAAAAAGACGGTCCAAAGCGGTTTGGAAAAAACCGAACGAAGCTTGTACTTAGCGTCCCGGTCTAGTAAATTTGAGTTGTCCCTATGAAGACGCTTTACGACAAGATTTGGGAAGACCACATTGTGTGGCAAGAAACAGGAAGACCTGCCCTTCTTTACATTGACCTGCATCTGATTCACGAAGTGACCTCACCTCAGGCTTTCGAGGGTCTGCGATTGGCCAAACGAAAGCTGCGGCGACCGGATCGCACTTTTGCCACGATGGATCACAATGTCCCTACTTGGGAGAGAAGCCGGCCCATTGTTGACCCGATTTCGGCCAAGCAGATCCAAACTTTAATAGCTAACTGCCGTCAGTTTGGTGTTCAGTTATTTGATTTGAACAGCCCCAGCCAGGGGATCGTCCACGTAATCGGACCGGAGCTTGGACTGACACAGCCCGGCATGACGATCGTGTGCGGCGACAGTCATACTTCAACTCACGGCGCATTTGGCGCCCTGGCCTTCGGGATCGGAACCAGCGAGGTGGAGCACGTCCTAGCCACACAATGCCTGCAACAATCCAAGGCACGGAATTTCCGGGTGCTTTTTAAGGGGAAACTGCCGCTCCGAGTTTCCGCTAAAGACACCATCCTTTTTCTGATTCGAAGCATCGGTACCGATGGGGCAACCGGTTGTGTGCTCGAGTATGTGGGACCGGTTGTTGAAGGACTCACCATGGAAGAGCGCATGACCATCTGCAATATGTCCATCGAGGCGGGTGCCCGAGCCGGAATGATCGCTCCCGATGACAAGACGTTTGCCTATATCGAAGGACGCCCCTATGCGCCTAAAGGCAAAGATTTTCAGGAGGCAGTGGAAAGGTGGAGGCAACTTCCTTCCGATCCCAGCGTTGCATTCGACCGCCAGTTAGAGATTGACGTCAGCGACTTGCAGCCCCAGGTTTCCTGGGGTACCAATCCGGGAATGGTATTGGACGTAAACGGCAGCGTACCCTCACCGGATTCGTTTGCTGATCCCAATCAGCGAAAGGCCGCAGAACAGGCGCTCAAGTACATGGACCTGAAACCCGGAACGCCCCTGGTGGAGCTGAAACTGGATCGTGTTTTCATAGGCTCGTGCACTAATTCCCGCATTGAGGACCTGCGGGCAGCCGCTCAGATGGTGCGGGGCAAGAAAGTGGCAAGGTCGGTGCACGCAATGGTTGTTCCCGGATCGCAGTCCGTCCGCAGGCAGGCCGAAGAGGAAGGGTTGGATCGCATCTTCCG
>DASYPF010000105.1:0-20873 GCA_036006905.1 Acidobacteriota bacterium | reverse complement strand
ACAGGCAAGGAACAGTTCGTCTTCCGGACTCTGATCGAAAATATTATAAATCACCTGGACCGTGTCGACATGACCGGAGCGGACCGCCTTGACCCCGTTCCATGCCTCCCAACGATTGATGCTGATGCCGACGGCCCGAATCAACCCCTGGCGCCGGAGCCCATCTATCTTGCGAATCCAGCGCTCGTCACTGGTCCAACTATCTTCCCACGTGTGAAACTGAATCAAGTCAAAACTGTCCAGGCCGGAATTTTGCAGGCTTTTGTGCGTGTACTCCTCAATATGGTCTGGAGGAAAACAGTCATCCAGGGTAAATTCTCTCCGGCTGGGCCATTTGAAGTTTTTTGGCGGGATCTTGGTGGCGGCATAAAGCTTTTTTTCTGGATTGGCGCGGATCAGTTTCCCCAGAAGTCTCTCGCTGCGGCCGTTGCCGTAGGCCCAGGCGGTATCGAAGAAATTGCAGCCGAGGTCAGCGGCCCGCTGCAGAGCCCGCATCGACTCTTCATCGTCAGAGCCGGTCCATCCTGCCATTCCCCACATCCCGTACCCGATTTCGCTCACCATCCAGCCGGTGCGTCCGAAGCGTCTGTATTTCATCGGATCCTCATCACCAAGTGTTCCATCTCTAAAAATTCGTTCACAACTTTGGCGATTTTGGCAAGGACCATAATGTTGATGACGACGGGGGCCATCCGAACCAACAGCCAATCCACAGCTAACGGCACCCACAGAGCCGCGACCGGAAGAGAGCGGCGCGCCAATGGAAGTCATCTGCGTCGCTCTCCGGCAAAGACTTGCCGATGCGACTCATATTGGCGTGCCGTTCCCTGCCGGTCGCGGCTCTGTGGGTGCAGAGGACATGCATTGCGGAAATCTTAGGTTCTGCAAAACGGCCACCTTTGCGAATCCAAACAAGTTCTTACCACGAAGACACAAAGAGCATCACGAACATTCAGTATTTTTTTATCTCTGCAAGGCCTATAATTGTCTTGGCCCTTTTATCGACTTAACGACTTCACCACAAAACCACTAGGAGGACAACATGGAGACGCTCAATCGGCGGAAGTTCCTGCAAACGACCGGCATTGCGGCTGGAGTTGTGGCCGGCCCACTGCTGAAGTTTGCTTCGGGAAATACCAGTCTGAACGACACGATCAATATTGCCGTAATCGGCTTCCACGGCCGCGGGGCAAATCACATTAGTAATTTTTCGCGAATTCCAAACGTCCGCGTGGCGACGCTGTGCGATGTAGACGAACGGCTTTTTGCCAAAGGCGTGAAGTCTCTCAGCAAGTACGATTACAAAGTGAAGACCGAGTATGACCTGCGCCGAGTACTCGACGACAAAGACATCCACGCCGTCTCGGTGGCTACCCCCGACCACTGGCATGCGCTGGCTACCATTTGGGCTTGCCAGGCCGGCAAAGACGTCTATGTCGAGAAACCTGCCTCTCACAATATCTCGGAAGGGCGCAAGATGATCGAGGCAGCCCGCAAGTACAATCGCATTGTCCAGGTGGGCACACAGAGCCGCAGCAATCCTTCTATTCAAGCTGCGATGAAGTTTCTCCATGAAGGCGGCATCGGTGATGTTTACATGGCCAAAGGCCTCTGCTTCAAACCGAGGGACACAATCGGGAAGAAAACAGATGGTCCGGTACCTGAGGGTGTGCATTATGATCTCTGGCTTGGGCCGGCCAGAGAGCGTCCCTTCAACGAGAACCGATTTCACTATAACTGGCATTGGTTTTGGGATTACGGATGCGCCGATTCGGGTAATCAGGGTCCGCACGAGATGGACAAGGCACGGTGGGGGCTGAACAAAAATGAATACCCGGTGAGGGTCAAGTGCATTGGCGGCCACTTTGCGTTTGACGATGACCAGGAAACTCCGAATACGCAGACGGCGGTTTTCGAATTTGAAGATGGGAAACTGCTAGAGTTTGAAACCCGCGGGTTGTATACCAACACTGAAGATGGCATCCGTATCGGTAACTTGTATTACGGCACTAAGGGCTGGATGCATTTGGACGGCGGCACATGGAAGACCTATTTTGGCCGCAACAATGAACCCGGTCCGAGCATGGCCGGCAAAGGCGACAATCCGATGAATCTGGCCGGAGACGGAGACGACAACCATTTTGAAAACTTCATCAAAGCGGTTCGCTCTCGCAATCCAAAGGATTTGACCGCACCAATGGAGGTCGGCCACCTCTCGACCGCCTATTGCCACCTGGCCAACATCTCGTATCGACTCCAGCGTGAGGTGAAGTTTGACGGCAAGGCCGAGTGCTTCATTGCAGATGCAGAAGCCGACAGGCTGCTTACGCGCGATTACCGGAAGCCGTTTGTAGTTCCGGATAAAGTGTGAGCGGTTGAAGTTATTGCGGATTGGGGATTTCGGATTGTGGATTCAAGAAATGTCCGTAGTCTGTTGTCCGTGGTCAGTAGTCCGTTGGTCCATTGTCAGTTGTCCGTTGCCGCCGAAATCGACTATCCGGCGCCAATGGAGCATCAACGTTGTTTAATAACTGACTACTGACCACGGACAACGGACCACGGACAACAGACATTCTTAAATCCCCAATCCGCAAGTCCTCAATCCGAAATCCTCAATCCGAAATCCGCAATTGAATAGTCATCTCATATTGCTTCGGAGGAGCAGTGCCCATGAAAACGCTCTGCAAGTTCGCTCTGTTCTGCGTTCTGGTAGCGGTTGTAGCTTTTCTGCAAGTTAACGCCCAGTCCGGCCGCCCTCTTATCGATGCGTCTGCGCGGAAGGCAAATAAAATTGGCCAGGAACTTTCCGTCCCCTCGCATTTGCAGGACGGCGAGGAGTTCACGATTTCGCAGCGGGATCTGATCAACCACGGTAAGAAGCTGTTTAGCGCCGTCTGGACCAGCCAGGAAGGGGCCGGCCGCCCGCTGACCAAGGGAACCGGCGCGCCGCTGGCTGATTCCAGCAGCCCGCTGGTTTTTCCTCGCAACTTTAACCGCATTTCCGGCCCGGACGCCAACTCCTGCGCCGGGTGCCATAATTCACCCTTTGGCATTCCCGGCGGGGGCGGCGACATTGTTGCCAACGTCTTTGTTCTCGGGCAACGATTCGACTTTGCCACTTTCGATCCTCACGATACCACTCCGACCAGAGGCAGCATGGATGAATCGTTTCTGGATGTGACCCAGCAGTCGATCGCCAATTCGCGCAATACGCTGGGCATGTTCGGCTCGGGTTACATCGAAATGCTGGCTCGACAGATTACCGCCGACCTGCAGGTGATTCGTGATTCTGTTCCACTTGGGGGCGAAAAGCCGCTCGTTTCAAAAGGAATATCTTTTGGGACGATCGCGCGGACCGGTACCGGACTCTGGATCACGTCGCGCGTGCAGGGGCTGCCGGCGCCCAGTCTGGTCACTAGCGGTCCGTCGAATCCGCCAAACCTGATCGTTCGGCCCTTCCACCAAGCCGGAAACGTTGTATCGATACGGCGCTTCACCAACAATGCGTTCAATCATCACCATGGCATTCAATCGACCGAGCGTTTCGGCGTAGATGTAGATGCCGATGGCGACGGATTTGTCAATGAGCTTACCCGTGCAGACGTGACGGCGGTTGCTGTGTTCCAAGCGACCATGGCGGTTCCGGGTCGCGTGATTCCTAATGATCCGGACATCGAGGCAGCCGTCCTGGTGGGAGAAGACCGATTTCAGAAGAGCGGCTGCAACACCTGCCACATTCCCAGTCTCCCGCTGGATAAGAATGGCTGGATCTACTCGGAGCCAAACCCCTACAATTCGCCCGATGATTTACGCGTGGGCCAGGCGCCTACGCTTCAGGTAGATCTCAGCAGCGATGAGCTTCCTATACCAAGGCTAAAGCCGGTGGGTGGTATCGTTCAAGTTCCAGCGTTCACCGACCTCAAGCTACACGACATTACCAGTGGCCCAAACGACCCCAATGTCGAACCGCTCGATATGAACCAGGCGGTCGGTTCGCTGGGGTTCTTTGGAAACCGCAGGTTCTTCTTCGGGAACTCGAAGTTCATCACCCGCAAGCTTTGGGGCACAGCGAACGAGCCTCCGTTCTTCCATCACGGCCAGTTCACGACAATCCGGGAAGCAGTGCTGGCGCACTCGGGCGAGGCGTTGGCGTCACGCCAGGCTTTCCAGGCGTTGCCCGCTAACGAGCAGGACAGCGTAATTGAGTTCCTGAAGACGCTTCAGGTGCTTCCGCCGGGTACCAAAGCTCTGATCGTCGACGAAAACGGAAAAGAGAAATCCTGGCCGCCGCGGCAGTGAATGCCAAGTCGAAAGTTCGAATGACGAAGTGCGAGTGACGAAGTGCGAGTGACGAAGTGCGAGTGACGAATGATGAATAAAAGTCGAAGGTTCAATATTCGGATGTCGAACTTCCGATGACGTCTCGAATGTACAATGACGACTTAATTAGCTGGAATTGACTTTCCGACTCACGACCTTCGACCCTGATTCACTCGCACTTCGTCATTCGACCTTTCGACCTTCGACTTTTATTCATCATTCGTCATTCGCACTTCGTCATTCGAACTTTCGGCTTTACGACTGAATCAGGCTTCGGATTTTTCTTAAGTAGCGTGGCACCGCGGTTTTAGGATCTTCTTTCGCTTCGTATTCCAGCGCTACAAATCCGCGATATCCAGCCGACCTGAGTATGCCTATGACGACCTCCAGGTCGGCTTCTTGTTTCTTTCCGTTGGGAGCGACTTCCGTCTTCAATTGCACGGTGACTGCATAGGGAGCAATCTTAGCCAGTTCTTTGTAAGGATCCGGTCCGCGGAAATTTCCACTGTCCCAGTTGACTCCAAACCATTCCGATTTGACGGCTGTGACAATGGAAAGGACTTGGTCAGCCGTAGAAACGATTCCGCCGTGATTCTCCAGTGCCAGCACGACGCCCTTCTTGCCGGCGTATTCACAGGCGCGCTCGATGGCTTCAATGCACCAGTGGCGCGCCTGCTCCTCGGTTGTTCCTTTCTGCAGATTCCCGGCAAAAATACGAATGACGGGCGCACCTAGCTCGGCTGCGTGATCGACCCATTTCTTTACGTCGTCGATTTGTTTTTCCAATTGCGATCCGGGAGGATAGGTGAAGGTATTTCCAACTGGAGTGCCCGAAACAGTCAGCCCCAGCAGAAATGCGCGCTTGCGGAGCTGGTGGCAATATTCAGGCGTTACCGGGTCGGGAAAGTAGTAGGAAGTCAACTCTGTACCGTCAAGATTGTTCTCGGCACAAAGATCGATGAAGTCTTCCAGAGTCATCGATTTCTTTGGGCCTTTCAAGTAATCGCGGAACGAATAAGCTGCGAGGCTGAGTTTCATGTGAGAGCCGTTCCGGCGTTGGATTTGATCGATTGCGGCGACCGGTCGAAGTGTCGCGCCCGCCAGAGCGGCTGCGCTTGCGCTTTTGATAAAGGATCGTCTGGATTGCGACATTTTTTCCTCCGTAAAAAAGCAGTTACCAGTTGCCAGTTGCCAGTTGCCAGTTGCCAGTTGCCAGTTGCCAGTTCCCAGTTCCCAGTTGCCAGTTGCCAGTTCTCAGTTGCCAGTTTCACAGCCCTGGCAACTGGCAACTAGCAACTGGCTGCAACTGGCAACTGGCAACTGGCAACTAGCAACTAGCAACTGGCAACTGGCAACTAGCAACTGGCAACTGGCAACTGGGAACTGGCAACTGCGAGCTGCGCACTGGGCACTAAATTATGTCTTGATACGCCCGGAACATTCCCCGGAAATACTTCAAGACCCGCACAGGATCTTTCGATTCCGGAATCTCCGCAAAGCAATACCCCTGAAAATTGACATTGTTGAGCAACTGCAGCAGCCGGCGCCACGGATATTCTTCCAAAAACAGATCCCGCATGTGGACTTGGCCGATCTTATTCTTAACTAAATTGAAATTACGCTCCAGGCCTCCATCGAGCAAATCGGTCTGATTAGAATTCCAACAAATCCAGAGCGACGAAGGGTCGCCGGCATAGTCCAGGATCTTGCGAATGCGCGGAACGCGTGAAGTCTCTGGCCCATGGACTTCCAGTTGAATCCTGATCCCGTGATCCAACGCGAAAGCGGCGCATTCCTTGAGCGCTTTGCCGATTTGTTCCAGTGTTTTTTCTTCCGGCACATCCTTTCGCAGCCCGTTGGGCCGCACCTTGACGCTGGGAGAGCCTATATCCTTGGCCAGCTTGATCCATTCTTTGGTCTCCTCGACGTTCTTTCGAACCACTTGCGGATTGGCAGCGTGATACTCGCAGGTTGTTCCCAGTCCTGCAATTCTCACGGGCGAGCTCTCAAAGCGCTTCTTCACCGTAACCCGCTGCTCTGTCGTCAGCGTAATTTCTACCCCATGAGCATGGGTAGTGCGCAGTTCGACGCCTTCCATCCCTACTTCAGTCAAGTTTTTGATGATGGTATCAACATCCCAGTCTTTGGCGATGTTGTATGTGACCGTGCCCAGCCGCGGGCCCCGGTTCGGTGGTTGTGGAGTGGCGCTCGGCGACAACGTGAAAGCAGTAACAAAACCAGCCGAGCCTGTAAGGAAGTTACGCCTGGTCAATTTCATGATGGCCTCCTCTTGTGCAACTTCTATGATCTTTGGGTAACAAGTTTGCAACTTCTTGTTCTTTTGGCAAAGTTTTAAAAAAAGCCGTTCACGGTCACGAGCCTACAGTGGCTGTAAGGCCACAACCAAACCAAAGGAAAAGCCGTCTACGTGCACGTGCACGACCACGGCCACGTCCACGTCCACGGTGACGAATATTGCACAACATACCCTGGAGCGCTGGAGGTCGACGCCACGTGTCAGGCAGCTCGATGACCCAACTGCAACAAATAAACCGTGAGCTCGCTTCCCACTAGCAACCGAGTACTCGTCGCTTGTTGTTGATTGTCCGCAATCATAGAAAAATTCCGACAAACCAGTGATTTCACGAACGTTTTCGTGGACGTTGACGTGGTCGTGCACGTGCACGTGGACGTTGACGGCTTTTATCCGCACTCTTCCTTGTGACTGTCTCTCCAGCTCTCTAACATGCAATCCATCACCCGGCTGGTTCGGGCTGCCGTTTGGCCCGTGCTGGGACATCTGCCCACGCCATTTAACTCATCGACGATTGCCTGGATGAGCGGCTGCTGGATGTGGATGGGATTGTCGATGGAGAACTGCTGAACGCTTTCCGAAGCGGTCAGTACCACCGGTGTGGTGTCAAACGTCGAAAAAGAAATCTTTCCCTTGCTTCCCACAATCTCGGTCACATCTTCCGGCGCAAAGGCGGTGAAACACCAGAGCCCCGTTCCGTGAACGCCGGATTGAAAGATAAAACTCCCTGCCACAATGTCCTCGGCGGGATATAACCCGGCGTGATTTGTGGCATTCCCAGTTGCTTTCACGATCGGTCCTAAAATGTAATCGAGATAATCGAGTGTGTGAGACGCCAGATCGAGAAATTGTCCCGCCCCTGCGATCTCCGGGTTCACCCGCCACGGGAGGTTTTGAGAATCGTAGCCTTCTGGAGGGAGAGGCCGATGAAGCGTCACCGCCACTGACCGAATCTGACCGATGCCGCCGGAATCAAGGATCTCTTTGACTTTCAGAAAGCGCGGGAGACTCCTCCTGTAGTAGGCGACAAAGATCGGAACACCGGCCCGCTTGCAGGCATCAATCATCGTCTGACACTCCTGAAATGTCCGCGCCATAGGTTTTTCCACGTATACAGGCTTTCCTGCCTTCGCAGCCATCAGCGTGTATTCCATGTGCGAAGAAGGTGGAGTCGCGACGTATACGATATCGACTTCGGGATCCCTTATCAGACTCTCGCCCTCGTCGAACCATTTGGGAACGCCGTGCCGCGCCGCATAGTCCCGGGCCTTTTCCCGCGTTCGACACATTACGGCGACAAGCTGCGAGTTGTTCGCCTTCTGGAGTGCGGGGCCGCTTTTCAGCTCCGTAACATCGCCGCAGCCGATCATTCCCCAACGTATGGTTTTCATTGGCCGAGATTAATTTTTGCCGCAAATGAACGCCGATTGAGTTAACCACAAAGGACACCAAGGGCACAAACAGAGTGGGAGAGTGGGAGAGTGGGGGAGTGGGGGAGTGGGGGAGTGGGAGAGTGGGGGGAAAGGACTCTAGAGCGCTTTTCGAAATCCGCAATCCGCAATCTGCAATCCGCATTTCCCGCCTAGAGTAAGTCGGTGATCCAAACCTTACCCTGGCAGACATTGTTACCCCGGCGGGACCCGTCGCTGACGCTCCGGGCTCTGACGATGGCGGAGACGCCCCAGCGCCAGGATTATCGATTAGCAGAGCCGCTATAATAATCTCTGTGGTATTAAACTTGTCGGGAAGACGATCAATGATTATCGACTTTGAGGAGATCCGAACGCTGATACCGGGTTACATATTCAACGAGTACGGCCAGCTCACGGGCAATTATGTCTACTACAATAAGATTGTCTGCGTCGCGGAAAACGGCCGCATCCAGATCTGGCTCAACCAGGAAGCTTTCGAAGCGCAGGATCCTGACCGTCTGATTTGCGATTACGATGAGGATGTTCTCCGCAGACTTCGTTGACGAATGAAGTATGAAGTATGAACTATGAAGTATGAAAGCCGACGATCAGACGACCAGCCCCAAGTTTCACACTTCATACTTCAGACTTCACACTTCATACTTCATACTTCAACCTTCCTTTCACCACCGATACATCAGGCTCAGTTTGAAGTCAAAATTATTGGTGCGGTCACTGTTCACGAAAACAATCAGGTCGGCAAAATCAGCGCGAACCGCCACATTGGGATGCGGTATCACTTCGGCGCCGCCTCCCGCCACAAGCGCAAATCTCCAATCGGCCTTGCCCGGATTCGGATCTGTAACAAAAAAGCCGGGACCCACAATACCAAAGAAGTTTACCTTCTGCCGCCGCTCCATCCGATACGTTCCTTTCAGGTTGAATGTCCCGGTGTAGACATTAGCTGACCCGGTGACTCCATTCGTCAATTCCTGGTGGAGTCTGAAGGTGCTGTTAACCGGATAAAAGGTCCCAGCGAACTCGAACCCAAAGTTAGAGCTGTAATTATGGAGGAATCGGCCGCCCACTCCCGCTTCCGTGTTGGGGAATTTGGTCGCGCTGAAGACAAACCCTACTTCATTTTCCTTAAAGTCCTGCAATTGCTGCGCCCGCAGGCCAGCACCGAATAGAGCAAATAAACACGACATGATAACAGCTTTTTTCATAGCAAAACCTCGAAAGAAAGTCGGCAGACGGCAGGAGGCAGCAAAAGACGTCATTTGTCATTTATCATTCGTCATTGAATCTTTTCATCGGCAGATGCCCACGTTACTTCCCACCAGTTTCTAGTGGGCTTGAATCTTAAATAGCTATTAGTAGCCCGCGGCAGGAGGCAGTAAAAACGTCTTAAGGCATTCGTCGTTAGTTACGGATGACAAATGACTAATGACGAATGACGTCTTTTACTGCCGTCTGCCTCCTGCCGTCTGCCTCCTGTCTCCGAGAGCTTTCCGCGCCCTGGAATTCTCTTCGGGCTCCTCGGTCTCCTTAGTTGGTTTGTCCGTCTTTGCTTTCTTGCCCTTCTTCTCAATCTTCGGTTTGTACTCGCTGCCCAACAATTCGATCAGCGCGGTTTCGGCACTATCACCCTTACGAAACCCGAGCCGGATGATGCGGGTGTACCCGCCGCTGCGGTCAGAGAATCGTGGAGCAATATCGCCAAACAGTTTATAGACGACGGCCTTCTTTTTGATAAAAGAAAGGGCTTGCCGGCGCGCATGAAGCGTGTCGCGTTTGCCGAGCGTGATCATCTTCTCGGTAATCGGCCGGATTTCTTTGGCCTTATAGAGCGTCGTAACGATGTGTTCCTTGTCGATCAACTCGGTCACCAGGTTGCGAAAGAGCGCCTTGCGATGGCTGGTGGTCCGTCCCAGTTTCCGTCCTGCTACTTGATGAGGCATTGCTTCACTCCGTTCTTATTGCGGATTGCTTCAATTGCGGATTGCGGATTGCAGATTTCGGATTGAGTTGCTGGTTATGTCCATTGTCCGTTGTCAGTTGTCAGTTTTCAGTTGTCCACGGTCAGTTGCGAAGGTTTCATCGATTTGGTGCATTGGAGCACTACGCCACCAACTGACAACGGACGACTCACAAAAGATTAAGGATCGCTCATGACTCTTTCAATCTGAAATCCGCAATCCGCAATAAGCCTACACGACCTCTTCCCGAATAGGGCGCCCTTGCTCGTCGAGCCTCATTCCAAAATGCAGCCCCATGTCCTGAAGAATTTCTTTTATTTCATTCAGTGATTTGCGGCCAAAATTCTTGGTCTTCAGCATTTCCGCTTCTGACTTCTGAACCAATTCGCCGATGGTTCTGATGTTGGCATTCTTCAGGCAGTTATAAGACCGCACGGAGAGCTCCAACTCGTCGACCGACTTCTGCAGATTTTCGTTGATGGCTTCCTGCTTTGAATCGACCTGTGGTTCTTCTTGCTCGGGCTCCTCTTCAAAGTTGATGAAGATGAACATGTGATCCTTTATCAGCTTGGCCGCGCGCGCGATCGCGTCGTCCGGAGTGATGCAGCCATTGGTCCAGATTTCCAGATTCAGACGATCGTAATCCGTGGCCTGTCCCAGGCGCGCAGCCTCCACGTAATAGTTCACTTTGCGAACCGGCGAATGCACCGAATCGATGGGGATATAACCGAGCGAGAGATCCTCGTCGAAGTTCTCGTCGGACGGGATATAACCCCTTCCCTTCTTGACGCGCATTTCCATTACCAACTTCCCGTCGCCTCCGACCATTGCCAGATGAACGGATGGATCCAGGATTTCCACGTCCGGATCCGGCTTGATTTGTCCTGCCGTGACTGCGCCCGGTCCCTTCGACTCTAAATGCAGAGTTTTGGGATGGTCCACATTGAGCCGAATCGGCACTGTTTTCAAATTCATGATGATGTCGGTGACGTCTTCCACCACTCCTGGAATAGAAGAAAACTCGTGCAGAATTCCTTCAATCTTCACGGCGGTGATCGCCGCGCCTTCAATGCTGGAAAGCAGCACTCGGCGCAGCGCGTTGCCGATGGTCGTGCCATAGCCCCGCTCAAACGGCAGGGCATAGAAATGACCATAGGTCGTCGTTAACGTTTCCAAATCACAAGCTAGTCTTTTCGGTTTTTGAAAACCTTTCATTGATTTAACTCCATTCTTTTTTTGGTCTGTAGTAGTCCGTGGTACGTTGTCCGTTGTCCGTTGTCCGTGGTCCGTGGTCAGTAATTCGGCGCTCCCTTCAAGCTGAAGGCTGATCGCTGAAAGCTGAGTACAACGGACAACTGACAACGGACAACGAACAAATCACTACTTCGAATACAACTCCACAATAAGCTGCTCTTCGACAGGTACTCGGATATCTTCGCGACGCGGCAACTCCCGGACGGTGGCTTTCAAATTGTCTTTATCCAATTCAAGCCACTGCGGGATTCCTTGACCGCTGGCTAAATCGACCGAAAGCAGCACCTGCTGGTTCTTTTGTACTTTGGGCTTGAAGCTAATCACGTCGCCGCGCGAAACAAGATAGCTGGGAATGTTGACCTTTTTCCCATTGACCAAGGTGTGTCCATGCCGAACGATCTGGCGCGCGTGAGCAGGAGAGCTGCCAAATCCCGCGCGCAGCACGACGGTATCCAAACGCCTTTCCAGGGATGTGAGCAGTCTTTCGCCGGTGATACCGCGCTGTTGTACCGCCTTTTCAAAATAGTTGCGGAATTGGTTCTCCAGGATTCCGTAAAGGCGTTTTACTTTCTGCTTTTCTCTCAATTGCAGCCCGTAGCCGAGCACTTTGCTCCGGGTATCTTTGCCATGTTCGCCGGGCGCCCAGCTTCTCTTTTCAACAGCGCACTTTTCCGAGAAACAGCGCTGTCCTTTCAGGAATAACTTCATTCCCTCCCGGCGGCAAAGCCGGCAAACAGAACCTCGATATCTTGCCAAATTTGTTACCTCCAAATGAGCTATCAGTTATCAGTTATCAGTTGACAGCTGTCAGCTTAGCAGCTATCAGCTATCAGCTATCAGCTACAGCTATCAGCTACAGCGCTTTCAGCCGTCAGCTCTCGGGTCTTTGGGGTTCTTAACCCTAAGACCGATGGGCAAGAGTGTTGGCGCCCAGCTAAGTGCCCAACTGGCTCACAACTGACAACTGATAGCTGATAGCTGATAGCTGATAGCTGACAGCAAGCTGATAGCTACTTCACACTCTCCTCCGCTTCGGTGGGCGACACCCGTTGTGAGGAATAGGCGTCACATCTCTAATGGAGCGCACTTCGATGCCTGCGGTGTGCAGCGCGCGGATAGCCGACTCCCGGCCCGCGCCCGGCCCCTTCACTCGCACATCTACATACTTCATGCCAAAGTTTTCCCTGGCCAAACTGGCTGCAGAATGCGCCGCTTGCTGAGCGGCAAAGGGTGTTCCCTTGCGAGAGCCACGGAATCCCATCGTCCCCGCGCTGGACGAGGTTACCAGATTTCCCTCCTGGTCGGTGATGGTCACCAGCGTGTTGTTAAACGTCGCCTGGATATGCACGATCCCGTGCGGGACAATGCGCCGCTCTTTCTTTCTGCCCACCCGCTTTTTGGTGGTGGGTTTTTTCGCTACCCCAGTTTCCGGGGCTTCCGGTTGATCCTTGGCCATGAAACTCCTTAGGTTTTCTTCCGCGCCAGGCCGCCCTTGCGGGGACCTTTGCGGGTACGCGCATTGGTATGTGTGCGCTGGCCCCGCACCGGCAACCCCTTGCGGTGTCGCAGACCGCGATAACAGCCGATATCCATCAGGCGCTTGATGTTCAGTTGTGCTTCTTTGCGCAAGTCACCCTCGACGCGCCCCTGATCCTGTATCACGTCACGAATACGCGCCAGCTCATCTTCGGTCAAATCACGCACTTTTCGGTCCAGGTTCACATTCGCTTGTTTCAGGATCTGCGTGGAGCGTGGTTTACCGATACCGTAAACGTAAGTAAGACCAATCTGGATTCGTTTGTTTTCTGGGAGATTCACTCCCGCGATTCTTGCCATTCGAAACCCCTTACTTCTGCCGCTGCTTATGTTTTGGATTGCTGCAAATGACTCGGACGACTCCACGGCGGCGGATTACCTTGCACTTGTCGCACATTTTTTTAACAGACGCTCGAACTTTCAAGTTATCAGGGGCAAGAATAACCGGTTACAAGTTTCCTCAGATTTCCGGTATTTTGCCCATCTCCTTAGTTTTTCCAACTGGTTATTCTTGCTCCTGCCAACTGTTCACTTGTACCGGTATACAATCCGTCCCCGCGTTAAATCGTACGGCGATAGTTCCACCAGGATCTTGTCTCCCGGTAGAATGCGGATAAAGTTCTTTCGCATTTTGCCCGAAATGTGAGCCAGTACCTGATGCTTGTTCTCCAATTCGACACGGAACATCGCATTGGGAAGAGTTTCTATTACTGTTCCAACCACCTCTATGGCATCTTCCTTGGGCATAGTTTCAGTTTTTCTGGCTCAAAATCCAGGGCCCGTTGACGGTGATGGCCACCGAGTGCTCGAAGTGGGCCGAGTACCCGCCGTCGGTCGTCACCGCCGTCCAGCCATCTGCCAGCGTTCGATGAGCGGGGCTGCCGGTATTCACCATAGGCTCGATGGCCAAGACCATTCCCTCTTCCAACTTGGGACCGCGTCCCGGAGGTCCGTAGTTGGGAATCTGCGGTTCCTCGTGCAAGCTCCTGCCGATCCCGTGTCCTACAAATTCCCGCACTACCGAAAAACCGTTGGGCTCAACGTGCTTCTGCACTGCGGCTGAGATGTCGGATACGCGATTGCCCACGCGCGCCTGCTCGATCCCTTTATGTAGCGCCTCCTCCGTGACTCGCAGCAGTATCTTCAATCTCTCGCTGATTTCTCCCACAGGAACCGTTACCGCTGAATCTGCGTAGAAACCGTCCAGGCATACACCGCAGTCAAGGCTGATAATATCGCCGGCTCTCAGCTTGTAATCTCCGGGAATGCCATGCACAATCTGGCTGTTGATGGAAGTGCAAAGCGTCGCTGGAAATCCATTATATCCCTTGAAAGCCGGTTTGCCGCTTGCTTTGAGGATTATCTCTTCGGCCACGATATCCAGATCCCGTGTTCTGACTCCTATGCCAACCATATTCCTCACCACTTGCAGCACGTCAGCGACGATCAATGCCGCTTGCCTCATTGTTCTGAGTTCTTCGTCAGATTTGCAGACGATCATTCTTCTTCTATGATCCTTTGCAGATCTCCAAAAACCTTGTCCGGGCTACGGTCCCCTGCGACGCGATGAAACCCGGGCTTGGTTCGAAAGTAATCGACCATGGGAGCCGTGTCTCGATGATACACGGCCAGGCGCTTTCGGATGACTTCTTCTTTATCATCAGCTCTCTGGATCAAAGGAGAGCCGTCCTTGTCGCAAACATCTCCTCTTGCGGACCTATTAAAATCGACGTGGAAAATATGTCCCAGCGCCTGGCACGTGCGCCTGCCCGAAAGCCGCCGCACCACCTCGTCATCCTCCACCTCGATGTCCAAAACAATCATCTTTTGGCCATTCAGGAGTGCCTCGAGAAACTCCGCCTGCTTGATCGTTCTGGGATATCCGTCCAGGATATAGCCATTCGGGGTATCCGGACGGGCCACTCTTTCCTTTACAATCCCATCGACCATTTCGTCGGGGACCAGTTTGCCGGCCTCCATGATTGATTTGGCTTGTTTCCCCAAATCGGTGCCCCGCGCGACGGCCTCCCTTAACATATCCCCCGTGGAAATATGGGGAATCCCAAACCGTACCGCTAAACGCTTTGCCTGCGTCCCCTTTCCGGATCCGGGAGGGCCAAGCATTACAACCACTTTAGACATCAAGCCCGTCGCCCGCGAATGCGACCTTTTTTGAGAAAACCATCATAGTGCCGCATGATCAACTGGCTCTCCACTTGCTGCACTGTGTCCATGGCCACGCCGACTACAATCAGCAGCGTGGTGCCGCCAAAAACAAATCTCAGCCCCATACCAGTAGTAATGAATTCCAGGTTCATGCGATTCAAGAGATTGTCCAGCGTCGGCCCAACCCAGGGGATCGGTTGAACCTTGAACCCCGTGATCAGGAACTCGGGCAACAATGCCACCAGTACCAGATAAATCGCGCCGGCAAAGGTGAGGCGCGTCAGCACGCGGTCAATATATTCGGCAGTGCGTTTCCCGGGGCGAATGCCGGGAATAAAGCCTCCATATTTGCGAATATTGTCGGCCACCTCATCCGGATTGAAGATAATCGCAACATAGAAAAAGCAGAAGAACATGATGCCGCCGACATAAAGCAGGTTATAGAGCGGATATCCCTGCTGCAACTGCGTCGTGAAAGCCTTTACAAATGGTGATGACCGAAAGACCAAACCGAGCGTCGATGGAAACGCTACGATGGACGCGGCAAAGATGACCGGAATAACGCCGCCCGAGTTGACCCGCAAGGGTAAATGCGTGGCTTGGCCACCGTACATTTTGCGGCCTACCACGCGCTTGGCATATTGCACCGGTATGCGTCGTTGCCCCCGCTCCACAAAAACCACAGCAGCACATACTGCCACCATCATCAGCAAAAGTAAGGCAAACGTGATCGGACTCATCGTTCGGCTTGAGACGCTCCCGATCAAATCGAGACCACCCCGAATCAGTCCTGCTACAATTCCTGCAAAAATAATCAGCGAGATTCCATTGCCGATTCCGCGCTCCGAAATCTGCTCTCCGATCCACATGATGAAAGCCGTGCCGGTCGTCAACGTAATTACGGTAGTAAATCGAAAAGTCCAACCGGGATGTGGAACTATCGGAGGACCCCCGCCACCCGCAGTGCGTTCCAGCGTAATCGCAGTGGCAAAGGATTGAACCAAGCTCAATGCCACTGTGAGATAACGGGTGTACTGAGTGATTTTCTTGCGGCCCAGTTCCCCTTCCTTGGAGAGTCTTTCCAAATAAGGCCAGACGACCGTCAGCAACTGCAGAATGATGGAAGCAGTAATGTAGGGGGTAATGCCAAGCGCAAAGATGCTAAGCCGGCTTAGATTGCCGCCTGAAAACATGTTCAAAAATCCAAAAATAGTGTTTGCCTGTCGAGCAAACAACTGCTCGAGCGCGGTGCTGTCGATTCCGGGAGTGGGGATCCATGACCCCACCCGGTAGACGGCCAGCATGGCCAGCATAAAAAGAATCCGCCTCCGCAGATCCGGAATGCTGACAATGTTCTTTACGCTGCCGATAATGGGATTGATGTTAGCACTCATGACGTGATGACCTCGGCGGACCCTCCGGCTTTCTTAATCTTCTCAAGAGCGCCCTTGCTAAAGTGATGCGCTTTGACGATAAGAGCACGATCCAGTTTGCCATTTCCAAGCACTCGCACTCCCATCTTGTTCTTTCCGATCAACTTCCGCTCTCTCAGTGCTTCCGGCGTGATCGTGGCGCCCTGATCAAAACGATTGAGGGCACTCAAATTCACTTCTGCATAGTCCTTCCTAAAAATATTCTTAAATCCGCGCTTGGGTAGACGACGATACAAGGGCATTTGGCCACCCTCAAAACCGGGACGGTGCCTGTAACCCGAACGTGATTTCTGCCCCTTGCTGCCGCGTCCCGCTGTTTTTCCCAATCCGGATCCCGGACCCCGCCCTAGGCGCTTCCGGTCGCGGTTCGCCCCCGGAGGCGCAGGCAGAGAGTTCAAAGATAACGTCATGTTTCAGGCTCCAAAACGGTAACCAAGTGCGGGACTTTGTTCACCATTCCCCGAATCTGCGGCGTATCGGGGCGTTCCACGACTTGGTTCAGCTTCCTCAACCCCAGCCCGCGCACCGTCTCTTTCTGACGGCGTGCGAAACCAGTCGCACTGCGCACGTAGCGGATGCGCAAGGTCTTTCCCGCGCCTTCCTTGTTGCTGTGCGCTTCCGGAGCGGGTTTAGCAGCTTGAGTACCTTTCTTACTAACCATCGGATTCCTCGACTATCGCCACGGTAGCTTCGGCAGATGTCTCAGATTGGGATCCTGTCTGTAGCCCCGCGGGTATCTTCAGCGCACGCAGTCCTTCGAAGGTCGCCTTGACGACATTGTGCGGATTGGGCGAGCCCAATGACTTGGTCACCACGTTGGTAATACCCGCCGACTGAACCACAGCGCGTACCGGTCCCCCTGCAATCACCCCGGTTCCCTCTTTAGCGGGCTTCAGCAGCACCCGGCCGGCCCCGAAGCGTCCCAGCACCGCATGGGGGATCGTCGTGCCAGCTCTCGGCACCCACATCAGATTCTTCTTTGCCCGCTCGATCGCCTTGCGGATTGCCTGCGGCACTTCCTTGGCCTTGCCTGATCCGAAACCCACATGGCCATTATGGTCCCCCACTACCACTAACGCGCTGAAGCTTAGGTTCTTTCCTCCTTTGACGACCTTGGTGACGCGATTGATGGTCACCACCTGATCCTTCAGGTCCAGGGAGCTAGGATCGATCTTTTCCAAAATTCCTCCTTCTTAAAATTTCAAACCTGCTTGACGCGCCGCTTCTGCCAGAGCCTTTACGCGGCCGTGATAAATGTAGCCGCTGCGATCAAACACCACTGTTTCGATACCTTTTGATCTGGCCCGTTCTGCGATCATCTTTCCGACGGCTTTCGCCGCCGCGATGTTGCCGCCGCGCCTGGTCGATTTCTTCTCTTCCTTCTCAAGGGTCGAAGCGGAAACCAAAGTCCGGCCGCTCCGGTCGTCGATCAGTTGAGCGTAAAGGTGGTTCAGGCTGCGGTAAACGCTTAAGCGAGGACGGGCGTCGGTCCCAATCAGCGTTTTACGAATACGCTGGTGAACTTTCTTACGCTGCCTGTTGGCGCTGAACTTTTCCAACATGCCTAGGCCCCTTTCTTGCCCACTTTCAACTTGATGTACTCGGCAGCATAACGAATCCCTTTGCCCTTGTAAGGGTCCGGTTCTCGCAAACCACGGATGTTGGCTGCCACCTGGCCCACTTTCTGTCGGTCGCTTCCTTCCACCGTGATGGTGCCGACATAGTTCTGCAACGTCTTGGACCCTTTGTCGACTGAGATCTTAATCCCTTCGGGAATTGGATACTCGATGGGATGCGAATAGCCCAGCGAGAACAAAACTGCGTTTTTTTTGACCTCAGCCTTAAAACCTATTCCCACAATATCCAGCTCCTTTTTAAAGCCGGTGGTGACTCCATGCACCGCGTTGGCAAGCAGGCTTCGCACCAAACCGTGCAGCGCCATTTGGGGCTTGCTGTTGTTGGCACGCTGCGCCAGCAGTTGCCCATTCTCTACGCTGCAGGTAATCCCATAAGGAAGTCGCGCGGTGAGTGTCCCTTTCGGCCCCTGTACCTCGACTTCCGTCTTACCGACGTTGACTTTGACGTCCTTGGGTATCAGTATCGGTTTTTTTCCAATTCGAGACACGATTCAAGTTATCAGAAGCAAGAATAACCAGCTAACAGTTCGCTTGCTGAAGATTCGTGCTTCTGTAAACCTTCTCCTTCTGAGTATTCGGCATGAATTATCAGTTACCTCTACTGGTTATTCATGCTCCTGTAAACTTCTCACTTGTTAGTACACGCTGCAAAGAATTTCGCCCCCGATCCCCTTCTCAATAGCTTCTTTGCCGGTCATCAGGCCATGGGAAGTGGAAATGATATTCATGCCAAATCCATTAAGAACCGGTTGAATGCTTTTCTTCTTCAAATATACCCGACAACCGGGACGGCTGATCCGCTCCAGCGAAGTTATGACTGACCGTCCGTTGTTGTCATATTTCAGCAAAACCGCCACGGTCGAGTGGGTTCCCTCTTTCCCCTTCGAAACTTTGTAATCCTCGATAAACCTTTGATCTCTGAGGATTCTCAACATTTCGATTTTCAACCGGCTTGCCGGGATTTCGACCGTCGTATGCCTGGAGCGAACCGCGTTGCGTATCCGCGTCAAAAGATCTGAAATCGGGTCTGTTACACTCATGTTTTAAGTTATCAGGAGCATGAATTACCAGTTGTGCCTCCGACTTTGCCTCATTACAGCATCGGTGACAACAATCAGTTTGGACAAATTGTCAACTCATGCCCTCCAGTTTCCTCCAGATATTAGTGGAGCAAAATCATCAGTCTTCAACCCACTGGTAATTCCTGCCCCTTGTAACCGTTCACTTGCACTACCAACTAGCCTTGATCACGCCCGGCACTTCTCCTGCCAGCGATAGCTCACGGAAGCAGATTCTGCAAAGTTCAAACTTCCGCAGGTAACCGCGCGGGCGGCCGCACCGTTTACAGCGATGGTAACGCCGCGAAGAGAACTTCGGTTTCCGATTCGCCTTTACAATTAAAGATGTCTTTGCCATAGCTTTTTTCCATTCCAGCGCCAGTTACCGGCAGTCAGCTTTCAGCCGTCAGCTATCAGCTTTTTCCCTCATGAACCGGCTTTTGCTGATCGTTGACTGCCGATGGCTAATGTTACAGTCCACTAACCTTGTTGCGCCCGCTTCGTAAACGGCATCCCGAACTGAGCCAGCAGTTCGCGGGCTTCTTCGTCGGTTTTAGCCGTGGTTACGATCGTGACGTTCAATCCTCGAACCTTGTCCGCTTTGCCGAAGTCAATCTCCGGAAAAATCAACTGGTCCTTTAGGCCAATTGTGTAATTGCCCCGCCCATCGAACGAGCGTGTGGAAACTCCGCGAAAATCTCTCACGCGCGGCAACGCGATGTTAATCAACCGATCCAGAAACTCGTACATCAGATCTCCCCGAAGAGTGACCATACAGCCAATTGGCATGCCTTTTCGCAGCTTGAAAGCCGCAATGGCCTTTTTCGCACGAGTAATGACCGGCCGCTGCCCCGTGATCGAAGCGATTTCATCACTTGAGCTGTCCAGGACCTTGGCATTCTGGATGGCCTCGCCCAGTCCAGTATTGATCACGATCTTTTCAAGTCTTGGCACAGCCATCGGGCTGCTGTAGTTGAACTTCTTGGTCAGTGCCGGCATTATTTCTTTTTTGAACTGTTCTTTAAGTCTGGCCATACGTTAGTAGCTATCAGCTATCAGTCATCAGTCATCGGTCATCGGTCATCAGTCATCAGTCATCAGTCATCAGTCATCAGTCATCGGTCATCAGTCATCAGTCATCGGTCAACAATCGTCGGTCATTATTGGTGACCGATTATGAGCGATAGTTCATGACTGATAGCTGATAGCTGATAGCTGGTTGCTGATAGCTGACAGCTGGTTGCTGATAGCTGATAGCTGATAGCTGATAGCTGATAGCTAAAAGCTCCACAACTGACAACGGACCACTGACCACGGACAAATCATTTATCAATGCTCCCCTTGCACTTCCTGCAGACACGAATCTTGCGGCCATCCTGCAGTCTCTCATAACCGACCCGGGTATGCTTGCCGCACGATCGGCAAACCACCTGCACATTGGAGATGTGCACCGGTCCTTCCTTTTCCACAACCCCGCCTTTAATATTTTTCTGTGGATTGGCACGAGTGTGTCTCTTCACGAAATTTATGTTCTCTACAATCACATGCTCTTTGACCGGAAAGACCCGCAACACACGACCTGTCTTTCCGCGATCCTTGCCGGTCAAGATGTAAACCTGATCTTCTTTCTTCACGTGCAGTCTCGACATTTCTACAGAACCTCCGGCGCCAGTGAAACAATCTTCATGAACTGGCGATCACGCAGCTCACGCGCCACGGGCCCAAAAACTCGCGTACCGATGGGTTCCTTTGCTTCATTGATCA
>DASYPF010000104.1:0-7382 GCA_036006905.1 Acidobacteriota bacterium | reverse complement strand
CGTTGTCAGTTGTCCGTTGTCCGTTGCCAGATGAGCGCTAGGATTGCTCATTGTCATTCTGCTTGGGACAACGGACAACGGACTACGGACTACGGACAAATTCCTACCCTTCCGCCACCTGCGCTTCTTCTACTGCCTTGGCATCACGACGCGTTTTCTTCTTTGACTTCTCGATCAACTCGACGTCGAGAGCCAGGCTCTGGAGTTCCCGAATCAACACATTGAAGGACTCCGGAATTCCAGGACTGTAAGTGGATTCGCCTTTGACGATCGCTTCGTAAATCTTTGCGCGGCCCTGAACGTCATCAGACTTGGCCGTCAGCAACTCCTGCAGGATATTAGCGGCCCCGTAGGCCTCAAGCGCCCAAACTTCCATTTCTCCGAAGCGCTGGCCCCCAAACTGCGCTTTACCACCCAGCGGCTGTTGCGTGATCAGCGAGTATGGCCCGATCGATCGCGCGTGAATCTTGTCATCTACAAGGTGTGAAAGCTTGAGCATGTAAATGTACCCGACGGTCACATTCTGGTCGAACTTCTCGCCCGTCATGCCGTCATACAATTCAGTCTTACCCGTAATCGGAAGCCTCGACGAATCCAGTTGTCCTTTAATTTCCGCTTCAGTTGCTCCATCAAATACCGGCGTCGCATAGTGGAGGCCAACTGCCCTGGCTGCCCATCCGAGGTGGGTCTCCATGATCTGGCCCACGTTCATGCGCGAAGGAACTCCCAGCGGATTCAACACGATCTCAACGGGTGTTCCGTCGGGCATATAGGGCATGTCTTCTTCCGGCAATATGCGGGCAATGACACCCTTGTTTCCGTGGCGACCGGCCATCTTGTCTCCCACCGACAACTTCCGCTTCATGGCGACGTAAACCTTGACCATTTTGATCACGCCCGGAGGCAACTCGTCTCCTTTCTTCAGGCGGGAGAGTTTCTCCTCGTGAAGCGATTTCAGTATTTCGACCTGCCGCTCGGTCTTGTCTTCAATCTTCTCGAACTCAGCCTGTGCCTCCTTGCCTTCCACCTTGATCTTTTTCAGCGCGGCGTGGGAAAACCCCTCCAGCATCTTGGCCGTGATCTTTTCGCTCTTCTTGTGTGTTTCATCGCCTACCGCCAGGCTCACTGCCAGCTTTTTTCCGACCAGCAGGCTGGCCAGCCGTTTGTCGCGCTCATCGCGGAGAATTCGGATCTCATCGTTGAGGTCTTTCTCCAACTTTGCAATCTCCTGGTTCTCGATCTGCGTAGCGCGCTCATCCTTGGGAACACCTTTGCGCGAGAAAATCTTCACGTCGACGACAATACCTTCAATACCCGGCGGCGTGTAAAGAGAAGCATCCCGAACATCACCTGCCTTCTCGCCGAAGATGGCGCGCAGCAATTTTTCCTCCGGCGTCAATTGCGTTTCCCCTTTGGGAGTCACCTTGCCAACGAGAATTGCTCCGGGGGCGACTTTGGCGCCGATCCGGATGATCCCACTCTCGTCGAGATCTTTCAGAATGGTGTCGCTGACGTTGGGAATGTCGCGGGTGATTTCCTCGCTGCCCAGCTTAGTGTCGCGCGCTTCGATCTCCAGCTCTTCGATGTGAATGGACGTGTACAGGTCCTCCTTCACCAGCTTCTCGCTCACTAAAATAGCGTCTTCGAAGTTGTATCCCCTCCAAGGCATGAATGACACCAGGACGTTGCGTCCCAGAGCCAGCTCGCCCTTTTCGGTGCAGGGGCCGTCGGCCAAGACCTGGGCCTTTTCGACCCGGTCGCCACGGCGCACCAGTGGCTTCTGGTTGATGCAGGTGTTCTGGTTACTGCGTTTGAACTTGGTGAGCTGGTAGATGTCCACTCCGGCATCGCGACTCGGGCCATCGGCGGATTCAACGCGAACGATAATGCGTTCGGCGTCAACGCTGTCGACGGCTCCGGGCCGGCGACAAAGGATTACCGCACCGCTGTCGCGCGCCGCGATATACTCCATGCCGGTGCCGACAAAAGGCGCTTCGGCCTGTACTAGCGGGACTGCCTGACGCTGCATGTTGGAACCCATCAGAGCTCGGTTGGCATCGTCATGCTCCAGGAAAGGAATCAGGCTGGCGGCGACACTGACCAACTGTTTGGGAGATACGTCGATATATTCGATTTCCGCGAGCGTCGCGGACACAAAATTACCCTGGTGGCGCGCGCTCACGCGGTCCTGCAGGATGTTGCCTTTCTCATCCAGCTCCACGTTAGCCTGGGCGATCACGTGCTTGTCAGCGTCCCAGGCGGTCATGTAGAAGGCATACGGCTCGTACTCCGCCTCGCGCTTCTCTGCTTTCCGCAGCTTCTTGTTTAAAGTCTCCACCTCTTCGAGCGTGTAATGCCCGCCAATTTTCAGATTGGTATCGCCCGCGTTAGTGATCAGCACATAATCCATCACCCGCCCCTCTTTAACACGGCGGTACGGCGACTCAATGAATCCGTACTCATTGATGCGCGCATAGCAGCTTAGCGAAGAGATCAGTCCGATGTTGGGGCCTTCGGGCGTTTCAATCGGGCAGATACGTCCATAATGCGTAGGATGAACGTCGCGCACTTCGAATCCGGCTCGCTCCCGGCTGAGACCTCCCGGTCCCAGCGCAGACAAGCGGCGCTTGTGAGTAATTTCCGAAAGCGGATTGGTCTGATCCATAAACTGGGACAACTGGCTGCTGCCAAAAAACTCGCGGATCGAGGCCATTACCGGTTTGGCGTTGATCAAATCGTGGGGCATGGCCGTGGCCATTTCCTGGTGCACCGACATTTTTTCCTTGATGGCCCGTTCCATGCGCACCAGTCCGATACGAAACTGGTTCTCGAGCAATTCCCCCACTGCGCGCACGCGGCGGTTTCCCAGATGATCGATGTCGTCGACCGTTCCGATGCTTTTGCGCAGCTTCAGCAAGTAGCGGATTACTTCATAGAAATCACGCGGCGAAAGGATGCGCTCATCCAGGGGAGTGTCCAATCCCAGTTTGATGTTGAACTTCAGTCGACCGACCTTGGAAAAATCGTACTTGCGGGAGTCGAAGAACATCCCGTGAAATAACTGCGACGCTGTTTCCAGCGTGGGCGGATCTCCTGGACGCTGCTTCCGATAGATTTCGATCAAGGCTTCGTTGGTGGTTTTGATATTGTCCTTGCGCAGCGTCTCGGACAGCACCACGCCGATATCATCCCGTTCTGGGAAAAATATAGAGAGCTTTTCGATCTTGGCTTCGATGGTGGCATTCAACTTCGCGGCGCTAACTTCATTGTTGGCTTCCAAAATGATTTCGCCGCTCTTGGTATCCACAACCTCCGACGCGCTGAATGCGCCCTCCAGGTCTTCCACATCAATCTCGATTTCCTTTACGCCCGCCTTTTCCAGCGTGGTGTAAATCGAGTGAGTGATTTTCTTCCCGCCCTGATGCAGCACTTTACGAGAGGACTTGGAATCGTGGATGTCCTTAGAGATTTTCAACCCGATCAGGTCCGGTTCCAGCCTGCGGAATAGTTTCTTCCCGTCGACTTTGATATCGACCACCGTATAAAACTCGCGGATGATTTGCTCGTCGGACTCCAAACGCGATTTCAGCTTCTCCACGTCTTCCTTTATCTTCTCCTCGCTTACTTTGTCTCGTTCCAGTTGCTTCTTCTTAGCCTCCCAAAAGTGGAACACAAGCGCGCGCAGGAATGTCGTAGCCAAAAACTTCCGCTTGCGATCAATGCGCACGTAAAGCAGGTTCTTCAGGTCGTACTCGAACTCGATCCAGGAACCGCGGTAAGGGATGATTTTGCCCAGGAAAAATGACTTGCTGGGCGTGGATTCAAAAAAGACGCCGGGCGAACGATGCAGTTGACTGACGATGACGCGCTCGGTGCCATTGATGATGAAAATACCGTTCTCCGTCATCAATGGGATATCACCAAAGTAGACTTCCTGCTCCTTGATGTCGCGAATGGTCTTGGCATCGGTATCAGGGTCTTTGTCCCAGACTACCAGGCGGATGGTGACCTTGAGAGGAACCGCGTAGGTCATCCCGCGCTCCTGGCATTCTTCGATGTTGTATTTCAAATTGAGTTGAACCGGGTCGCCACAGTCATCACAGCGGGTAACATCGTTAGAATTGTACGTGCCGCATTTCTTGCAGATGACATCTTCGATGGAGTAAGGGTTCAAGACGATC
The DNA here is from genome assembly GCA_036006905.1 of Acidobacteriota bacterium. Classification (GTDB taxonomy): domain Bacteria; phylum Acidobacteriota; class UBA6911; order JACQSX01; family JACQSX01; genus DASXTB01. The sequence goes on along the minus strand of DASYPF010000104.1, from coordinate 3,201 downwards.
GTTTCGCCGCAATGAGAGCACTTGGCTCGCAAATGTTCCAGTCCCCTTAGCTTTCCGCACTTGCACTCCCAATTCCCAATTGAATAATCTACAAATTCCAGCGAGGACGTTCCGCGAAAATCGGTTATCGGAAAGACTGAATTGAATACAGACTGGAGCCCGACATCTTCGCGCTCACTGGGAAGCAGATCCATCTGCAGGAACCGCTGATAAGACTTTTTCTGAACTTCCAGCAGGTTCGGAATGGGAAACGAGGTTTTGATCTTGGCGAAGTTATGTCTCTCTCGATAGACATTTCTTAGGAAATCAGACATAGAGCGCACACTCCCTGTTCAGAAGGAAACGTTTGTCGCCGTCGGCGGTGGGTGGACGGCAGATACCCACTCCGGTCAAGTGGGATGACGTCTAAATTAAAAGAGCCGCACGAGGATTTACCGGAGAAACAAAAGAATAAGGACACGTTGGGTAACGTGCGAAAGAAACTTAGGATCATCCAATAAAACCTGCTCGGAAGAATACGGGGATCGTCTCCGGCAGATAAAAAAGTACAAGAGGAATGCGAATTCCCCTATTTTTTATCCCACTTAACTTCGGTTGTCTCCACCACCAGCGAACCTCTTATTGTAGACAGACTCGCGATGGTTTTACAAGAGGTTTTTAGAGATTTTTTGCTACTTGATTTCGACGGTGGCGCCGGCCTCCTGGAATTTTGCCTTGATCTTCTCGGCTTCTTCCTTGGAAACGCCTTCCTTGACCGGTTTCGGGGCGCCTTCAACCAAATCCTTGGCTTCCTTTAGCCCCAAATTGGTCACCTCTCGCACTGCCTTGATGACGTTGATTTTCTTGTCTCCGGCACCGGTCAGGATCACGTCAAACTCGGTCTTTTCTTCCGCGGCGGCGGCTCCACCGGCGGCAGGCGCGGCACCCGCTCCCGCCACCATCACCGGGGCGACGGCGGCTGCAGATACGCCGAATTTGGTTTCAATGTCTTTTACCAGTTCTGAGATTTCCAGGATCGAAGCCTGTTCGATCCAACCCAGAACCTGTTCACGAGTGATTTCCATTGTATCCTCCAAAAATTACTTCTTAATTTGGCTCAGTACGGCTGCAAGATTGCGAATCGGCGCGGTCAACACGGTGGCCAGTCTCTGTGCCGGCGCATTTAGCAGAAATAGTAATTTTCCTATCAGTTCTCCGCGCGAAGGCAACTTCGCGATTTCCGCGACGGCCTTCCCATCGAGAACACGTCCTTCCACAACGGCGGCTTTGAACTGCAGCGTCGGGGTGCTCTTGGCAAAATCGGCAAGCACTTTGGCAAGCGCGATGGGATCCTTTTCCGAATAGGCAATTGCGGTCGGACCATCGAAATGAGCTTTTAGCGCCTCGAAGGCTGTATCTTTGGCGGCAATCAAAGCCAACGTGTTCTTTACAACCTGATAACCACAGTTGGCCTTCGAAATCTGCCGGCGCAGTTCGGTAGCATCGACCACTTTCATTCCGCGAAAATCGACCAACACCAGGGATCGCGCTGTCCTAAATGTCTTGCTCAAATCGTCAACCACTACTTGTTTTTCGGCTTTATTCATCGTTGTTATCCTGCTACCCGGCTGCCTGGCTTATATCGATGTCAATACCGGGTCCCATCGTCGAAGAAATAGTGACATTCTTGACATACTTCCCTTTGCTGGTGGTGGGCTTGGCGCGCAACACGGCATCGATCAGCGCGCGAGCATTCTGGATCAGGCTGGCTTCTGGAAAGGAAAGCTTCCCGAACGGAGCATGGATCACGCCGTTCTTATCAACGCGGAACTCGACCTTTCCCGCTTTCACCTCTTTGACTGCTTTGGCGACATCAAAGGTAACAGTGCCTGTCTTGGGATTCGGCATCAGGCCGCGGGGGCCCAGTAGCTTGCCCAATCTACCCACCGACTTCATCATGTCAGGAGTCGCAATCAGCGCGTCAAAATCCATGTGACCCTTCTGAATTCGTTCCACCAGATCTTCGCCTCCCACCTCATCGGCGCCTGCTTCCTGGGCTTCCTTGACCTTGTCGCCTGAGGCAATCACCGCAACCTTCTTACTCGTTCCCAGGCCGTTTGGAAGCACGATGGTTCCCCGGACCATCTGATCAGCATGCTTTGGGTTGACGCCAAGGCGCATCGCCACCTCGGCTGTCTCATCGAAAGCGGCGAATTTCACTCTCTTCATCAGAGTCACACCTTCCTCCAGCGAGTAGGGGCGACGTTCTACTTGTTTCTTCGCGTTTTCGAATTTCTTTCCCATTACAGTACACCGCACAAACCCAAGCTTTGAAGCTGGTGCGACCGCATCCTTTACCTTGGTGGATGGCTCGCTAGAAAGAAATTTGGGACACGGAAAACACAGAAAACACGGAGTAAGCTGAATTCTGGAGCATGAAGGCACAGCACCAAAGCGCTAGCTAGCCTTCCTCACTGCTGTGCCTTCATGCTCCAGAATTCAGCTTGTTTCCGTGTGCTCCGTGTCTTCCGTGTCCTAAATTCGCTTCTAGCGAGCCATCCACCAAGTGTAGAGGATGCGCCGCTTCGACCTTCGACTTTCGACCTTGGACTTTCGACTTGTTTGCTACTGTGTTACCTCCAGACCCATACTGCGCGCTGTTCCGAGAATGATCCTTACCGCCGCCTCCAGACTATTGGCGTTGAGATCTGGCATCTTCGTCTTCGCGATTTCTTCCACCTGTTTCATGGTGACGGTTGCTACTTTGTTCTTGTTCGGCTCGGCCGATCCTTTTGCAATATTCGCAGCGCGCTTGAGCAACACTGCCGCGGGAGGTGTCTTGGTGATAAAAGTATACGAGCGATCCTGATAGACGGTGATCACAACGGGGATGATCAATCCTTCCTGGTTCTGCGTCTTGGCGTTAAAGGCTTTGCAAAAATCCATGATGTTTACGCCCGCCTGACCCAGCGCCGGTCCCACTGGCGGCGCGGGTGTGGCCTTGCCCGCGGGGATCTGCAGCTTGATATTTGCGGTTACTTTCTTTGCCATGTTTCTGCCAAATAAGTCCTAAATTTTCTCTACCTGTATGAATTCCAACTCGACCGGAGTAGCTCTGCCGAAGATGGTGACCATCACTTTCAGCGTGTTCTTTTCCAGGTTAATTTCTTCGACCGTACCGGTGAAGTTGCTGAACGGACCATCGATGATCTTGACGGTCTC
>DASYPF010000103.1:0-12396 GCA_036006905.1 Acidobacteriota bacterium | reverse complement strand
CCTTTTCACCGTATCTCCTTATCCTCTTGTCCCCTTGTCACCTTGTCTCCGTGTCCCCGTGTCTCCGTGTCCCCGTGTCTCCCTGTCCCCGTGTCTCCCTGTTCCCGTGTCTCCCATTGGCACATCCTGGGCTGTCACGCCCGAATTTCCCCCAGCACACTCATAATTTCCTGGCTCATTGACTCCAAATCCGGCTGCTCGGCGCGGAAACGCAGCACGCCACCGGGCGAAAACGCGAACTTGCCGTCGCGTTTTACCATCTCGATTAACCGCTCGGAACGGATCCTGGCATCATCGGTGAACTTGATTTGAATATCCTGCCCTCTCCGATCGATCGAGACGATGCGCATCTGCTCGGCGGCCAGGCGCAGGCGGGCGTAGTGGAAAAGATTTTCCACAGAGCGCGGAAATTGACCGTAGCGATCCAGAATTTCTTCGCGCATTTTCCTGAGATCTTCGTCATCCCGGGCGCTGGAAATTCTCTTGTAGAGGCGCAGCCGTTGATTGGTCTCATCGATGTAATGCTCGGGAATTCGGATGTCGAACTGGAGATCAACGCTGGCACGAAAGTCCTCTTCCACTGTCTCCCCGCGCAACTCCCGTACAGTTCGCTCTAGCAATTGGGTGTACATCTCAAAGCCGATAGCGGTTATCTGCCCGTGTTGTTCGCCCCCCAGCAGATTTCCGGCGCCGCGAATTTCCAGGTCGAGGGCGGCCACTCGGAAACCGGCTCCCAGATCGCTGAATTCCCGGATTGCCGCCAGGCGTTTGCGCGCCACAGGCGAGAGCAAATCACCAGGAGGGATCAGAAGGTATGCGTAGGCCCGTCGATTGGCCCGCCCCACTCTGCCGCGCAATTGATACAGTTGCGACAACCCGTACCGATCGGCGCGATTAATCAGGATTGTGTTGGCGCGCGGGATATCCAGCCCGTTTTCAATGATCGTCGTGCACACCAGCACATCATATTCATACTGCACAAAGCGCAGCATCACTTCCTCGAGATCTTTCTCGGACATCTGCCCGTGCGCCACGGCGATTCGGGCCTGAGGACAGATCCGTTGCACCAGATTGGCCATCGAATAAATACTCTCGACACGATTGTGCACAAAGAAGACCTGTCCCTCGCGCTGCAATTCCAATTCGATGGCTGAGCGAATTATTTCCTGGTTGAATTTGATCACCGTGGTCTGGATCGCCATCCGGTCCTGCGGCGGCGTCTCGATGATGGAAAGGTCGCGCAACCCGAGCAGAGACATATGCAATGTCCGTGGTATCGGAGTCGCCGACAAGGTGATGACGTCCACGCGCGTTTTGACTTTCTTCAGCCACTCTTTCTGCGCCACCCCAAAGCGCTGTTCTTCGTCGACAATCACCAGCCCCAGGTCGTAGAACTTTACGTCCCTGGAAAGAATTCGATGGGTTCCGATGAGGATATCTACCTTGCCTTCCTCAGCTTTTTTCAGAATTTCTTTCTGCTCGGCTGCTGTCCGAAAGCGGCTGATCATTTCGGTGGTGACGGGGAAGGCTTGAAAGCGCTCACGGAAAGTTGTGAGATGCTGAAAAGCCAGGACGGTGGTGGGAGCCAGCACGGCAACCTGTTTCTTGTCCAACACCGCCTTGAAAGCGCCGCGCATGGCGACTTCGGTCTTTCCATAACCCACGTCGCCGCAAACGAGGCGATCCATAGGCCGGCGCCGCTCCATGTCTCGCTTCATATCGCGAATCGCCGCTTCCTGGTCTGGCGTTTCTTCAAACTCAAAGCTGTCTTCAAATTCCTGCTGCAGAGCGTCATCCTTGCCGAAGGCAAAGCCTTGCACGGTTTCACGCTGCGCGTAGAGGCGGAGCAGCTCTTCGGCCATATCGCGCATCGCCTTCTTGACGCGCTTCTTCGTTTTCTCCCAAGTAATCCCGCCCAGTTTGTCCAGTGGAGGCGGCGCGCCGCCGGCGCCTGAGTACTTCTGCAGCAGGTCCAGGCGCTCGATGGGAACATAAAGACGGGCGTTATCCCGATAGGTCAGCAGCACGAATTCTCTCACCGCATCGTCCACGCCAATTCGCGTCAGGCCGCGGAATTGCCCGATGCCATGATCGACGTGAACGACGTAGTCCCCTTCCTTCAAATCGCGGAAATCCGAAAGAAAGACACCTTTGTGATCGCGCTGCGGAGGTCGATGGGACTGCTTTCTCTCTTCACCAAAGATGTCCTGCTGCCGATAAAAAGAGATCTGAACATCAGGCAGGGCAAATCCATGGCTCAACTCGCCCGTGCTGATAAACAATGCCCTGTTCACGCCGGCGGCATGTTCTCCAATTTGTGCTGATAGCCCGTAATCGCGGAAGATATCCCGGAGTCTCTCGCCAGTTCCCTGCGTCTCCATGGCAAAGATGAGCCGGCGGCCCGATTGAACGTCATTACCAACCTGCTCGATCATTTCCCGCACCAGTCCTCCGAACGAGCGCACGGGTGGCGTGGAAAAGTGAAAGGCACTTTCAGGATCGGTTACTTCCAACTGGGAGATCTCCACTCGGCCCGTGAAATCTTCCGGCGGGACTTCAAAGAAAAGCCTCTCGGGCGGAAGCACCAGATCATGCGCGGCCTGATGCTCCTGATGCTGTTCCAGCAATTGCTCCCAGATTTGACGCCGCTGTTGGTCCATGAGTTCCGGTTCGTGCAGAACGAGGACGGCGTCTTTCATGTAATCGGTGATAGAAGCAGGCCTCTCCAAAGTCAGGGGAAGCAGGAATTCCATTCCTTGCAAGACCGGAGGCGCATATTGCGAAACCGCGTGCGCTGAATCGCCGATGGGACTCTGCGGGAATTGTAGAGACGCAGCACGCCGCGTTTCTATAAAACCATCGCGATTTACAGACCCCGCATGCTGCATCTCAACGGATTCCACCGGAAAGAGAAGTCTCTCCTCTAACGCATGACTGTATTTGCCGCTGCCCCAAATGCGCAGCGCCGCGCCGGTCCACCGGCGCATTTCTTCGGCGCCAGGAGCATCCTCGCGTACCGGCAATACCGTGACGTCGGACGCGTATTGGATACTGCGCTGCGTGTTTCGATCGTAGTATCGGAGTGATTCCAATGTGTCCCCGAAAAATTCCAAACGCACCGGGTTGGGCTGCTGAGGCGAGAACACATCTACAATTCCGCCGCGATGCGTGAATTCTCCCACGCTGCTTACCGGATCCTCGCTGGCGTAACCCATTTCCGCCAGCCGTCTCATTAACCACTGCGGCGCGAGATTCATCCCCGCTTCCAGACGAATCCAACCCTCCCGGAAGGATTCCGCGGGATTGAGCCGCTGCATCCAGGATCGAAGCGGAACGATCAACAGATCGCAATGTTGTTCCAGCGCGGCCCACAGGGCCACAGCACGCTGGCGCGCGATGTCCGGATGGGTGGAAAGCCCTCGATAAGGATCGGCCTCCGAAGCGGGAAGAATGTTGACCTGCATCTCGGCCTGCAGGAACCGCTTGAAGAAATCCAACTCGTGCTGCAGCGTCTCGGCGGTCCGATTGTTTTCGGTAATCCAGACAAAACGCCGGCCGGTCTGTTTTCGCAGCAGGGTCAGAAACAGCGCGGCAGAGGTGGAATTTAGACCGGAGAGCTTCAGCACTCGAGGAGGCGGTCCGCTGTCTGATTTTTTTGACTCAGCGATATCGGCGAAAGCCGCTGCCAGGATTTTAAATGACGGGTGAGACCACAACGCAGCAATCAAAGACTGCGGCGATATTTCCTTTAATCCAGGGCGTTCAGTAAATTTCTGCGTCACCAAATTATTGTAATACTAAGTCGTGATGTCTGGGCCGTTTTACAAACTGAGCCGCGCGCGTCAGCAAGCGGACTCTCGACATAACAATCTAGCATCCATCAGGAGTAGGCGGAGAAGTGATACCTCGAGTGTCCGCTTGCTGACGCGCGCGGCTCAGTTGTCACGAAAAATTCTTGCGGATGGTCTCTATAAGCTGCGTGGTGGAATAGCCCGGCTCAAACTGGATTTGCATGACTTTCCCGCCGGCTGCTTCAACCAGATCGTGCCCGATGATCTGATCTACCGGCCAATCAGCCCCCTTGACTAGAATGTCAGGCAACAATTCCCGAATGATGTTATACGGATCAACTTCAGCAAAGAGAGTCACCAGATCAATCGCCGCCAGTGCTGCCAACAGCTCAGCGCGTTCTGGAGCAGGCTGCACGGGGCGTCCGGCGCCCTTTATTTTGCGGACGGAGGCATCGTCGTTCATCGCCACCACGAGCCGGTCTCCAAGCGACCGGGCTTTCTGCAGGTACTGCACATGTCCCGGATGAAGCAGATCAAAACATCCGTTGGTAAAGACCACTTTTTCGCCTGCGCGCTTCCAGTCTTCCACCCGACGTTTGGCTTGCTCGCGACTGCAGATTTTTTCTTTGGCGCTGCGGATCATAGAACGCTCAAAACCGTCCACGTCTACGAGCACGTACACGGCCACGTCAACGAACACGCTTTGACGAGGGTTTTCCAGTCGTATGCCTTGACGTGCTCGTGAACGTGGACGTGATCGTCATCGGCTTTTGGTTGCGGCCTTGCGGGAACGGGACCTTGTTGTGAAATCAATTTCTTTACCCAATCTCGCTCTCAATCGCCTGGGCGATATCCCGGGCGATATCTCGAATCATGTTCTCGTGCTTGCCTTCTACCATCACTCGGATAATCGGCTCGGTGCCGGAATATCGGACCAGAATGCGCCCTTCGTTCCCCAGCCTCATTTTTGCAGCATCGATGCGATCGCGCACCGCGGGAACTTCAGAAAATTCCGGCTTGCGACCGACCGATACGTTAAGCAGCACCTGCGGGAATTTATTCATGCGCGATTCCAGTTGGCTCAGTGTCTTGCCACTGCCGGCGAGAACATTCAGCAACTCAACGGCAGTCAGAATTCCATCTCCGGCGACTGATTTATCGAGCAGCAGAATATGTCCCGACTGTTCTCCCCCCAGATTCAGCCCCAGCTCGAGCATTCGATCCAACACATAACGGTCACCCACCTGAGTGCGCTCCATTTCTATCTGTTCCTGGCGAAGCGCCACTTCCAGTCCAACGTTGGACATTACCGTGGCAACAATCTTGTTCTGTTTCAATTTTCCACCCTGCTTCAGGTGGCAAGCGAGTATATAAAGAATGCTGTCACCGTCTACGACTTGCCCATTTTCATTCGAGAAGATCGACCGGTCAGCATCACCATCGAACCCCACTCCAAAATCAGCGGCAGTGTCAACCACGGTGCGACAGAGTGCCTGCGGGTACAGCGCGCCGCACTTGAGGTTGATGTTAGTGCCGTCCGGCTGAGCGTGAATCAGCACAACCTCGTGTCCCAGAGCGCGCAGCACTATGGGAGCGATACGGAAAGCGGCGCCATTAGCGCAATCCACCACCACTTTATATTTTCTACCTCCCGTCTCCGCAACGCTGCTCAGGAACCCTATGTACGGCTGCATGAACTCCTCTTTCACTGTCAGAAGCCGTTCCATCAATTCACTGCCTCGATAGCGAACCGGAGCCATTTCTCTGTTTTGTAGCACCCGGGTTTCGATCTCTTCCTCAACCACGTCGGACATTTTCATGCCATTGCTTCCAAAAATTTTGATGCCGTTATCGCGATAAGGATTGTGAGACGCGGAAATTACCACGCCGGCCTGAACACTGAGTGTACGGACCAAGAAACTCACTCCCGGCGTGGTGAAGATCTCCGCCACGTCCGCGGCAGCATGGCTCGATGCCAGACCGTCAATCAAGGTCTGCTCCAGCCAGACTCCCGAGGCGCGAGTATCCCGTCCCACTATCACGCGCGCTGCCCGTTCACCATTGCGCAGAAACTTTCCTAATTCCGCGCCCACGCGAAATACGGTGTCCCGGTCGAGGGGGTACTCTCCGGCCACACCTCTGATGCCGTCTGTGCCAAATAATTTGCCCATGGTCAGAGCACCTTTACCTTGATTTTTTCCGGAACGATCTTATCCACTCGGACTGCCTGCGGCCTTTCATTCATAGTTACTTGCGGCGGCAACTCCATCTCTGCGCCACGCTTTGCATTCACCGGCCTGTCGAGCCTAATGCTGAACATCGAGGGTCTTAAAGTTCTGGCGAATGTCTTTGGAAAACTGACGAATAATTCTACGGCTTTCGTGTTGGTCTGCAGGCCTGGGGCAACCACCAGCGGTACCTCCAGCTTTTCCGTATTCCGCTGCTCCTCTATCAAGACTTGAACTCTCACGGGAGAAACGCGATCAATGCGAAGTTTGGCGTCGGCCACATCAACGTTGACTTCTCGGTCCACGGAAGCCTTCGCATTGGAAATATCAATCGTCTCGGTCACGGCTTTGACTACCTTTTGCACTCGCGACTCCGGCCCAGTGACCATGATCTCGCCGGGCGTGGCTGCAACGCTGGTCACTTGATAACCAGCCGCAGGGAGACCGGTAAGCTGCGGTTCGACGCGCACCAATTTGTGGCCGGTCCTTTCCAAGACCAAGGTGATTCGAGAAGGAGTGACGTGCAGTACTGTAACGCCTTCCGGTTTTCGGACATCGGCATCCCCGATGGGAATAATTCGCTCCCCCTCGTGCGCATCTCTTAGGTCGATAAGCACGGAGATGTTCACACTGCCACCCGACAGGGCCCCTCGTCGCGTACTGACATGGACATCGAGATTTTTGGTGTAGTCGTTGGAAATTTCCAAGTTCGGCGGCGTATTCAGGAATTCCACCGGAACAGTCAAGGCCCGTTCCACGACCGGCTCGCTCGAAACGTTGAACCAAAGCAAGTAAGCAAGCAGCAAGCTGACCAGCTTGAGTCCGAGGTTGTCGAATAGCAGCTTGCGAAGATTCACCTATTCACTACCAGAAATGCGGAATACAGAATTTTCAATTGCGGATTGCGGATTTGGGATTGCGGATTCTGGAAATGTCCGTTGTCCATTGTTCTCAGACTGACACTCTACAGCAAAACAAGCAACACCCAGCACCGACAATGAACTCTTGAATCCGCAATCCGAAATCGGCAATCCGCAATTGAGAATTCCGCATTCGACTAAACGGCGGCCTGCCGCTCCTGCGGCCGAAACGTCAGATGGTGACGCGTTTCAACTGCATTACGCAAGAATTTGAGCAATGATGGCCCGTCTAGATTTCGGGTGATCTTGCCGCCCATTACCGCCGAAACTTTTCCCGTCTCTTCCGAAATCACGATAGCAATCGCGTCAGTCTCTTCTGTGATGCCGATGGCCGCACGGTGGCGGGTCCCCAGCTCCTTAGAGAGGTACGGATCCAGCGTGAGGGGCAGGAAGCAAGCAGCGGCGGCGATCCGATCCTGTTCAATAATTACCGCCCCGTCGTGCAGCGGGGTCTGAGGACTGAATATTGTCACCAACAGATCGTAGGTCAAAGCGGCTTCCAACTTGATTCCGGCATCTACGTAATTTTTTAGGCCGATCTCCCCTTCCAAAACAATTAAACCACCAATCCGTCGACCGGATAGGGTCGTGGCAGCCAGAACGATTTCCTCAAAGGCTTCCCTTTTCACTTCGCGAGAAAAGCGCCGCAGGAGCGGGCTGCGTCCGATGTAAGCCAAGCCGCGGCGAATTTCGGCCTGATAAATCACGATGATGGCGAACACAACGTAGGTGAGAAAATTCGCCAGAATCCACTGTACCGTCCGGAGCTGGAGAAATCGGCTGGCGTAATAGACCAAAGCCAGAGAGACGATGCCCACGGTCATCTGCAGCCCCCGGGTTCCGCGGATCAAAAGAAGAATCCGGTAAATCAGAATCGCGACGACAAGAATATCAATGAAATCAACCAGCGCGATCGGGCCCGGCTGTAGCAGCTCCCAACTGTGCATTTGCTCTCAACCCCGATCGCTAAGAATATAGCCGCGGATGGACGCGAATGAGCGCGAATGTTTTCGGATTCGCAAGATGCTGTCGGAAAATAAGAACCTGCCGAAAACATTCGCGTTCATTCGCATCCATCCGCGGCCAAATTTTCAATTGCCGCAAAGGCGTCCGCCACTTTGGCCACCGCCTTGATGGGGGCTATATCATGCACCCGCACAATGTGCGCGCCTGCCAATACCCCGCAGGTAATAGCGGCCGCGGTTCCCCATAGGCGCTCCTGGACTTCCTCGTCCAAGATTTTTCCGATAAAAGATTTTCTGGAGGGCCCTACCAGCACGGGACAGTCCAGTCTTTGGAAGTAATCCAGATTTCGCAGGATTCGGAGATTCTCGGTGAGCGATTTTCCGAATCCAATGCCTGGATCGACGATAATTTTATCATGCCCCAATCCGGCGGCTGAAGCTTTCTCCAGGCTGTCGCGCAGCCATGTTTCCACTTCAGCAAATATATCTTCGCTGGGCGCGAGCGTCTGCATCGTCTTCGGCGTGCCGCGAATGTGCATCACTACGGCGGCGGCGGCAAAGCGAGCAACCGCCTGCGCCATATCCGAGTCCCAGTGCAAACCGCTCACATCGTTGATCAGATCCGCACCCGCCTCAAGCACCGCCTCGGCTATACCGGACTTGTAGGTGTCTACGGAAATAAAGATATTGGAAATCTGGCGAATCCCCTCTACCACGGGAACCACGCGCTCCAGTTCCTCGCTCTCTGTCACCGGGTCGGCTCCAGGCCGAGTCGATTCGCCTCCCACGTCCAAAATGTCCGCTCCCTCATCGATCATCCGCTTGGCCATCTCCAACGCCGCCGCGCCGGCGGCGGTGCGCGAGCCGGGATAAAAGGAATCCGGCGTGACATTGATAATTCCCATGATCCAAGTGCGCCGCCCCAGAGCCATTACTCGGCCACGTGTCGAGACGACATATTCTTTGCGCATAAAATGAAAAAGCCCTCCGCCGTGGAGGGCCCCGCTGGATTGCGGATTTCTCTGATTGCGGATTATGAAGATCGTCCGTTGTCAGTTGTCCGTTGTCGGCAATTCCCGGTATATTTCAAAGGTTGCTCGTTATTCACAACGGACAACTGACCACGGACGACGGACCTTTTCAATCCGCAAACCGAAGTCCGCAATCCGCAATCGGAAAAACTGGCATCCCGCAATAAAGTTACGCCGGAGACGGCTTCTCTTTCGGCTTGATGAGCTGTGGCAGGGGCGATTTCTTGGCATCCACCTTTTCCTTGACTTCCTCTTTCCCCTGCTGCGCAGTGGCGCGCTTTGCCACAATACTCTCGCCGCGCAAAACCATATCGATCTCCTCGCCGTCCAGCGATTCAAACTCCATCAGCGCTTCGGCCAATCGGACCAGTTCCTCGCGGTGCTCCCCGAGGATCTTTTTTGCCTGCTCATAGCCCTGCATTACCAGACGTTTGACTTCCTGGTCGATTTTGACGGCGGTTTCCTCGCTGTAATCCTGGTGCTGGGCAATTTCGCGGCCCAGAAAGATCTGTTCTTCTTTCTTTCCAAAGGTAAGAGGGCCCATCGCTTCGCTCATGCCCCATTCGCAGACCATCGAGCGGGCGCAATCCGTCACGCGCTCCAGGTCGTTGGCGGCGCCGGTGGTGCAGCTTCCCAGGAAAATCTCTTCCGCAGCCCGCCCTCCAAGCAGAATCGTGATGGTGCTTTCCATGAACTCTTTGGTGTAATTATGCTTTTCGTCCTCCGGCAACTGCATGGTCACGCCCAGAGCGCGTCCGCGCGGAATGATCGTGACTTTGTGCAGCGGATCGGCATTGGGCAGCTCGTGGGCAACCAGAGCATGTCCACCTTCGTGGTAGGCAATCACGCGTTTTTCCTGCTCGGTGAGGATCAGCGATCTGCGCTCCTTCCCCATCAAGACCTTGTCCTTGGCTTCTTCAAAATCGGCCATGGTCACGGCCTTGCGATTGTAACGAGCCGCATTGAGCGCTCCTTCGTTGACCAGGTTGGCTAACTGCGCGCCCGAGAATCCCGGAGTGCCACGAGCCAGCACTTCCAGCAGCACGTCGTCCCCCAGCGGGATCTTGCGCGTGTGCACCTTTAATATCCCCTCGCGCCCTTTAATGTCGGGAAGATTGACCACCACCTGGCGGTCGAAGCGACCGGGGCGCAGCAACGCCGGATCGAGGACATCGGGCCGGTTAGTGGCTGCAATCAGAATCACGCCTTCGTTCGACTCGAAGCCATCCATTTCCACCAGCAGCTGATTCAGAGTTTGCTCCCGCTCGTCGTGGCCCCCGCCCAGTCCGGCGCCCCGATGGCGCCCCACAGCGTCAATTTCGTCGATGAAGATGATGCAGGGCGCGTTCTTTTTTCCCTGTTCAAACAAGTCTCGTACGCGCGAAGCGCCCACGCCGACGAACATTTCCACGAAATCAGAACCAGAGATGGAGAAGAAAGGTACGTTCGCTTCGCCCGCAATGGCGCGGGCCAGCAACGTCTTACCCGTGCCTGGAGGTCCCATCAGCAGGACCCCTTTGGGAATACGGCCCCCAAGCTTTTGAAATTTTTGCGGTTCCTTCAAAAACTCAACAATTTCCTGCAGTTCCTCTTTTGCTTCCTCAATGCCTGCCACATCCTTAAAGGTGACGCGTTTTTGCTGGTTGGAAGAAAGCTTAGCTCTGCTTTTGCCGAAAGAGAGCGCTTTATTGCCCCCGCTCTGCATCTGGCGCATCAGGAAGATCCAGAAGCCGACAAACAGAATAATGGGGAACCAGGAGCTGAGCAGGTAAATCCAGGGTCCCTGCTCGGTGTCCCCCACCTCTACGATAGCGCCGTTGCTGTTTAACGTTTCGGCCACATCGGCCGCATTGTTAGGAAGCAGCGTTTTGAATTTTTTACCACCACTATATTCACCCTCGACCTTGCTTCCGGTGATCGTAACCGTTTTGATCTCTTTGTTTTGAACGTGCTTCATGAACTCTGTATAGGAGAGCGGTTCTACACCGCTGTTTCGCACGCTGCTCAAGAAATTCCAGAGCACCACTACCGCAACGATGATGACGATCCAAAGGAAGATATTTTTTGCTGTAGTATTCAAAACCGAAACCTCCAAAAAAGCATTTCCAATCCCCTTCCATTATAGGGTAGGCAATGCACATTCCCAACTTGGAAATTGAAGTTACTGCACGAGTAATTAGATTCCCCGACCACCTAAAAAGTTTCAGTAATTGAATTACTTGGGGAGGCAGGAGCAGTTTCGAATTTCGAATGACGAAGTTCGAATGGCGAATATCTTGCCGAGTCTGGGCATAAGGACGATGCTTCCGTCTATTCCATAAAGGAGCAAGGATTTGCCAAGGAACGACGGTCACGCCTGGCCGCAGAAGTTAGGGTTTATTCGTCATTCGAACTTCGTCATTCGAAATTGGAAGCCTCCGCCGAACTCGCAAAACCCCCCCAGCTTTGACGACCTCCCATCCCCCCGGCAGCACGACCTTTTTATCCGTCGATCGCTCTTGCATTAAGCGTCGCACACTTTCGGTATGTTCAAAATTAATCCGGCGCAGATTTCCTCTCACCAACAAAAGAAACAGCCGGATCGCTTCCCGCTGCTCGGCGATTGGCCTGCGGCCCAGCGGTTCAAGCGGTACGAACAGGCCAGCTTGATCGTTTTTGATCCAGCGATGGCACCGGCATCGCCAGTAACGCGCCGTTTCCCTTTCAAGTTCTGCCAGCGTCGACATTCTCTCCAAGAGGTTCGGTGAGTAGTGCTTTTCGAGCAAAGGAATCAGTTGGTGGCGCACGCGATTGCGCAAAAAGCGCGTGTCCTGGTTGGTGGCATCTTCCCGGAATTCCCGCCCTTGCTGATTTAGATAATTGAAGATTTCAGCGCGCCGAGTCTCAATCATGGGACGGATCCACTTTCCGACGATAGGTGCAATACCGCTCAGCCCGGCCGAACCGCTCCCTCGAAACAGCTTCATCAGGACTGTCTCCGCTTGGTCGTTAAGCGTATGGCCAGTGGCGATTTTGGAGTACTTCTCTCTAGCTGCGATTTCCTCGAGGAAAGCCCGCCGCCGCTGCCCGGCCACTTCTTCCAGATTTCCGCCAGCTCCGCGGACCAGTGCCGGCACGTCCACACGATCACAAAAGCACAGAATTGAGAGCCGAGCCGCCAGGCGTTCGACAAATTCTCTGTCCGAATGCGAGTCGGGTCGCATCTGATGATCTAAATGAGCGACAGCCAGAAAAAGCCCTAGTTCTTTCTGCAGGCATAGAAGTAAGTGAAGTAATGCGATGCTGTCCGGGCCGCCAGAGACTGCGACCAGAACACGATCTCCCGGCCGCATCATTCGATATTTACGAATTGTCTGAAGCACTTTCTGGCGAAGCATGCGGGTGATTATAAGGGATGGGCGGATATAAGGAAGGAGTCGCAAGCCACAGGTCGCAAGCCGAAGGTCCGAAGTCATCCTGGC
>DASYPF010000102.1:0-3059 GCA_036006905.1 Acidobacteriota bacterium | reverse complement strand
CTGACAGCGGCTCTCTCTTCCTGCGTGGCCTACTGCTCGCACCCGGACTTCGGGTATTCAAGGAGAGGGACGTCATGATTGAAACCACATGTGCGGCTTGCGACTGCAAGCTGGATGGGAATCCGATCAAGGTCAAGATCGGCGGCAAGACGGTTGAGGTGTGCTGTGATGAGTGCGCACTGAAGTTGAGGGAAGCGCATTCCTCTACCGCGGCGAGGAAGGTTTGACGATGGACCGAAACAAAATAGCTGTAAGTGTTCCTAACGATCAGCCTCGAATTGCACAGCAGGTAGCTGCATTGCTGACCGGCGCGCTGATCATCGGGTTATCCCTGAGTGCGGTGATGCCAGAGCGTGTAAGCGCCGACAGGCGTGTGATGCCGCGCAGTGAAAGGTTAAGTGTGTCTACCATGAATGGAAAGAAATCATCGCCGATCCAGCGTAGCGTGCAGACGGCATCAGGGCGTATCAGCTACACGGAGCAGGGCACGGGGCCGGTCGCGTTGTTCGTGCATGGCGTGCTGCTGAACGGACATCTGTGGCGTCATCAGTTGGCAAATTTGTCCGATATCCGTCGCTGCATAGCCGTGGACCTGCTTGCGCATGGCGACACTAAAATCGCGCCGGATCAGGACGTATCCGTGACCGCCAATGCAAAGATGCTCAAGGAATTTCTCGATGCCTTGCACATCGATCAGGTGGATCTCGTGGGCAACGATAGCGGTGGCGGTATTGCACAGATTTTCGCCGCATTGTATCCGGAGCGCGTGCGCAGCCTCACGCTCACCGACTGCGACACTCACGACAACTGGCCGCCCGAGGCTTTCAAGCCCTTCCTGGCGATGGCGGCCGGCGGCGGTTTACGTGGAACGCTAGACGCGATGTTGTCGGACAAGAGCGTCTATCGATCACCGGAAGCCTTGGGACCAGCGTATGAGCATCCGGAACGGTTGAGTGACGACAGCATCGAAACATATCTGCGTCCGCTGGTCAGGACCGAGCAGCGCACGCGCGACTTGCAACGCTTCCTCGCAGCCTTCGACAATAAGCACACGCTCGCCATTGAAGCACAGCTGAAAACGCTGAAGGCGCCGACGCTCATCGTCTGGGGAACGGATGATGTGTATTTTGACGTGAAATGGTCGCATTGGCTGGCCGAGAACATTCCCGGCACTCGACGCCGCGTTGAGTTCAAGGGCGCCAGGATTTTCTTCCCCGAGGAACGCTGGGAGGAATTCAACAAGGAACTTCGCGAACACTGGCAAGCGGCACAACAAAAGCCGCGATGACAATTTGCAAGCACTTTATAACGAAGCGGGCGATTGCACCATGTCTTCATCGGAAGAAGGGCGGGTTGGTTCGGAGTGACTGGTCGCAAAGCTTATCGCCTGCTTTGGTCTTCAGCCAGCATTGCGTTTCTCAGGGGCCGGGACCGCCGAGGTTGTGAATCTGCAGCGCCTCAGGAGATCAGCGAAACGGCCATCGGCTCGTAAGGTGTCCCATTTTGGATCCACCAGAAGAAAGACGAGGTGCACGTCGCGAGCATCGTAAGCATCTACTTGCCCGAGCGCAGCGTGCGCTATCGCCGCTGGAGAATTGCCCGGCATTGTTTAACGCAGCAAACGCCAAATCGCTGTTACCGAGCTGTGCATAGGCCCGTGCCAGCTGAGAGAGATTAGCTCCTTCAGTGGAAATTCTTCACCACCACAATCACTTGGTTGTCGAGGTCCAACTGCGCGTACAGAATGGATTTTTGGTCGGGAGATACCGCCAAGCCCTGAGTCTGGCCGTCCAGGGCAGAGATTGAAGTCCTTCTCGCGGTGGCAAAGTCGAAAAACTCCAAAATTGGTTTGGATGAGCTCCGGGAACTGACGAAATACATTCCACCCGGAACCACTGCCCATTCCGACCACTCGGGCGCGTCAGAAGTGTCCAGGACTGCCGCTTCTGTGCCACCATGGTTTGGGACCTTCCAAATCCCGGGAATAGAAGGGTCTTTTGTATAGTAGAGAAAGCCGTCGTCTGCTTCCAGCGGTGCAAAGCCTCCCTTCTTCGTCATCTGCACAGCAGGCCCGCCCTGGATGGGTACTTTCCACACCTGGAAGTCTTTTCCCCCGCCTCTTGAGGCGAAATAGACCCACTGGCCGTCCTGCGACCAGCTGGGGACCACATTGTTGGCTCCGGGCACCGTCGTGATCTGCCGGGGCGTGCCAGCGGGAACTTCAACCACATAGATTTCGCTGCGCTCTTTGGGCCGGAAGTCGAACGCGAGGGAACGGCTGTCTGGCGACCAACGCGGTGTTCCCGCAAAACCAGCCATGGAAGTAATCTGCGCTGGATTGGAGCCATCCCGGTTGCAGACCCAGATTTCCTGGTATCCGGAACGGTCGGATTCGAATGCGATCTTGGTCCCATCAGGCGAGAACTGGGGATGAGAAGCAAACCCCTGCGCCGCAATCAGTATGGAC
This sequence comes from Acidobacteriota bacterium, assembly GCA_036006905.1. GTDB lineage: Bacteria > Acidobacteriota > UBA6911 > JACQSX01 > JACQSX01 > DASXTB01. Next base: position 592 of record DASYPF010000102.1, on the reverse strand, counting down.
GCCTTCCGCTGCACATGCTTGCGATCCTTCAGCGTCAGCTGCCAGATATTGTTGTTATTGATCCTCCGCGTGTAGGCCAAGCGATGCGCCTTGGTTGAAATCGCCGGATAGTAAGCATTCGTGCTGGCTTCTGCCTCCGCTCGTGGATCGCCTCCAGCAGCAGGCAACCGCCACAGGCTTTGGAGTCCGGCGCGAGCGGAGGAGAAAATCAGATGCCGTCCATCCTCAGTCCAGGCCGGCGGCCCGTAGATCTCACGGTTATCAAAGCTCAAGCGCCTGGGAACGCCGCCCTCGATCGGCACCAGGAACAAATCATCGACCGCCCCAGGGCCGCTAGTTCTCACAAAAGCCATCGTCTTGCCGTCCGGCGAGAAGGCGGGTTGAGAGTCAATGTGTTCCACGGGCGGAAATGTCAGACGGCGCGTGCTGTGTTCGGCAAGCGACAACAAAGTGATGGCTGATCGGCCCTCCGCGTTGGCTTCGGAGAAAGCCACTAGTTTGCCATCCGGAGACCAGGCCAACAGCTGGGCCCTATTCGTGGAGTAGTGATAAAGCCCACGCCGGGAGCGGGCATAAAGCTTCCGCGGTGTGC
>DASYPF010000101.1:0-7463 GCA_036006905.1 Acidobacteriota bacterium | reverse complement strand
TCTGTGCTGGTGTTGTCGCAAAGTGTTACATCGGCGCGCCGCTCCCTTCCGGTCGCGGCTCTGTGGGCGTCGGCGTCAACGCTGCCGCACACCGACCCAAACTGCGCGCGTGTTTTCTTCATCTGCCTCTTGGGTAAAAATCTAGTTGAAAAAACCAAATTTAACGGTCTGGTAACACATCCACACTCTACGGATACGTGAGGAGGCGTTGACTTTTGATGACGGGAGCGCTTCGCTCCGTACCGCTGTAATCGGTCTTGCCGCTTCGCGATTCTTTCGTCAGCGTCGACGTGGCCGTGGTCGTCGACGTGGCCGTGGTCGTGAACGGCGTTAATCCCGTTTTAACCGTGGAATCTTGGCCGATTTCACTACCCTTGCGCATAGCGGTGCCGCCTGGCGCGCCACCGGGCTGTCAGGTACTCACCCATATCAAGTTCACCGGACATGGTTTCACCGTCGACTTTCCCCGTGAAAGTGAACGAAAGTGCATTTCCGATCGCGCGCTCCGGCAGATTGCTGCGCAACTGAACCGCGTCGCCATCGATGGTGCCGGTAAGATCGCGCGTCACGAATTCGCCGCGGTGAATCCCCTGTATCCGTCCCCCCTGCTGCTGGAGCGACACGGAGTGTTCGCCGGTGCTTGCCACAAATTCAATGTGAACGTCCCACACGCCACTCAGGTCAGCAACCGGTGGCTTGGGCTCTTGGGTCTTCAGGTCGCGCGGCGCCGAAAGGACGGCATAGAGACGGTCCGCTACCACTTTTTCGTCTCCGGGCACCAGGTTGAAAGCGGTAATTGAAATTCCATTTTGCGCGCCTCGCGAACCTCCCACGAGGATACGCGGATCGGTGGCACCGAGAATTTGCGATACCTGCTGGCCAGTGATACCGAGCTTGGCTGCCTCCCAGCGGACATTCAGCACGGGGCTTCGGTTGGAAAGCCCAGCCGGCTCTCGCACCTCCGTGGTGATGCCGGGAATGGAAGAAACCCGCTTCGCAATATGATCCATCTCATCCAGCATTATCTGCCATGCGGCCTTGTGGTCCCGTTTCACCCAGGATTCTACGGCCGCAAGCGCCCCGATGATCTCTTCCTTGCCGACTTTCATATTTCGCGCAAATCCGTGATGCGGTGCGCTGTGTACCCACGCGGCTTTCACTAGATCCTTGCGCCCCAGCAGCAGTCCAGAACACTGCGGGCCGCGCAGTTGTTTGCCGCCGCTGTAAGCCACCATCGTGGAGCCCCGCTGCAGGTGAACGTTCGGTATCGTCAGCACCTCCGCTGCGGCGTCCGTCAGCACCGGAATGTTCTTCTGCCGTGCGATGCGCGTGATTTCCTCGAAGGACGGAGGCCCGGCATCGGCGTGGGGACCCGCAAAGATATAAATCATCGCCGTCCTGGGCCCGATGGCAGCCCCCAGTTCCTGTGCGTTATCCACCTCAATGATCCCGACTCCCACCGCACGAATGGCCGCATCGTAGTTGTTGCGAGAGTGCTTGGGAATGATCACTTCGTCTTTGCCGAGCCCCTCCGTATTCGGCAATCGAATATGCTTGTCCGGATTGCCGCCCGCCACGCAGGCGGAGGTGGCATGGGTCATAGCCGCGGCGCACCCGGCAGTGACGATTCCCCATTCCGCTCCCGTCAGCTCCGCCAGGCGTTTCCCCACGCCTTCCATCAGCTCGTCTAACTGAACCATATGCTGGGCGGCCGCATCCATGGCCGCCCGAACTTCGGGCAGTTCGATCGACCCGCTATTGACCGTCAACGTGCCGGTGGCGCTGATAAAGGGGCGAACGCCAATCGACTGGTAAATGTCCGGTCCTATCCGCAGTGCCCCTGAAGGCGGCTCCGGAGCGGCCGCTACCCGCTTGCCGAATAATGCTGGAAACGCCAGCAAGCTTCCGCTCCTGAAAAAATCGCGGCGGGTGAGTCTTCCCGCGTATTGCCTGAACGATCCCTTCAACGAACGAGACATCTTCCCTCCTAAGTATGAATTCAGCTCAAAGACTCTGATGCGGCTGGCCCTCAGCCAAGAAAGGCCGACCACGTTCACGATCACGTCCACGATCACGACTGGTCGTAGTCGTAGACGTTGACGTGGTCGTGAACGTGATCGTGAACGGCCTTTGGCGTTCTTTGCCGCTTCGTCTATCTACACCCTTTCCCATTTCGCAACAAAGCTTAGTTGTATAAACTAACAGGACTAGCGCGCTGCAACCATTGAATCGATGCCAATAGGGACGCGACATGCCGCGTCTATGTCTGAAGATGCGAATCTCTACTGTGACAATTTGTATTGCTGGTATTGCCTTCTTCGTGGCAGATACCCTGGCCCAGACGATCACGCCGGGCAAGAGGCAGTTCCAGGCCCGCTGCGCCAGTTGCCACGGCGAAGATGGAACCGGCGGCCCGCGCGGGTTCAACATCGTCGACGTCCGCCGACCGCGCGCCACTTCGAAAGAAGCTGTGCGCGCTCTGATCCGCAAGGGCATCCCGAACAGGGGAATGCCCCCCTTCTCGATATCCGACAAGGAACTCGACTCGATCACGGCTTACGTCATGTCGCTGAAGCCCTTGACCGCCAAGACTCCGGCGACAAGTGACGCCGCGCCTGGCGACACCGCTGCGGGCGAACGGTTCTTCACAAGCAAGGGGAACTGCACGAGTTGCCATATGGTGCGGGGCCGTGGCGGCATTCTCGGCCCTGACCTCTCCGATATCGGGCGCGATCGGACGCCGGCCCAGATCGAACAGGCACTGCGCGACCCCGGCGGCGTGCCAGCCACTGCCGGCTCGCGTGGCGGCCGCGGGCCGCGCGGCGGAGGAGGTGCAGTCTCTTACAAGGCGGTCACCGTGCGGCTGCGCGATGGCCAATCCATCCGCGGCCTGGCAAAGAATGAAAGCGCGTTCGACCTGCAACTACTGGATGTCGACGGAAAGCTGCATCTGCTGTTGAAGGATCGTGTCGCCGAAGTGGTCCGCGAGAAATCGCTAATGCCGAAAGTTGAGGCGACCCTAAGCGAGATGCGAAACCTGATTGCCTACCTCAGCCGCCTCACCACTGGCTTGAACGCGAAGGCCACACTTGCCGGCGCAACCGAGATGGGAGCAGGGATCCCTTTCGCAGATGTGGCGCAACCAAAGCCCGGCACCTGGCCGACATACCATGGGAACCTGGGCGGCAATCGCTTCAGCCCACTCGACCAGATCAACACCAGCAATGTTCAGCACCTCGCGCCTAAGTGGATGTTCACCATCCAGGGAGCCCCGCGTGATCTTGAGGTCACGCCCGTCGTGGCCGGCGGCGTCATGTACGTAACTTCGGTGAATGAAGCGTTCGCCCTCGATGCACGCAGCGGCCGCGAGATTTGGCATTACAGCCGTCCTCGCACACCCGGCCTGGCCGGCGATGCAGCCAGTGGGATCAACCGCGGCGTAGCGCTGCTTGGCGACCGGGTGTTTATGGTCACGGATAATGCGCATCTGATCGCGCTGCACCGCTACACAGGCCAGCTTCTCTGGGATGTCGAGATGGCCGATTCTCGCCAGAACTACGGAGCAACCAGCGCGCCGCTGGTGGCCAACGACGTGGTGATTTCCGGCGTCTCGGGGGGAGACGAAGGGGTCCGGGGGTTTCTTGATGCCTACCGAGCCTCAACGGGCGCGCACGTCTGGCGGTTCTGGACGGTCCCAGCTCGGGGCGAGCCGGGTTCGGAGACATGGGTCGGACGGGCAATCGAACACGGATGCGCGGCGACGTGGCTCACGGGAACCTTCGATCCGGAATCGAGGCTGCTTTACTGGCCCACGGGCAATCCCTGCCCCGACTACAACGGTGACGAGCGCAAAGGCGATAATCTTTACAGTTGCTCCGTGTTGGCGCTCGACCCGGACACAGGAAAACTGAAATGGTACTACCAGTTCACACCTCATGACCTGCACGACTGGGACGCGACCGAGACGCCGATGCTCGTCGACGCCCAGTTTCGCGGTCAGCACCGCAAGCTGATGCTGCAGGGAAATCGCAACGGCTTCTTCTACGTGCTGGACCGGCTGACGGGCAAGGTTTTGCTGGCCGAACCTTTTGTCAAGAACGTGACTTGGGCAAGCGGCATCGGTCCCGACGGCCGTCCCAAGCTGTTGCCCGGCAATGAACCGACAGTGGGAGGCCAGCGGGTCTGTCCCGCAGTCGCCGGGGCGACAAACTGGACGTCGACGGCGTTTAGCCCGGTAACGGGGCTTTTCTACCTGTTCGCGGAAGAATCGTGCTCGATCTATTCGAAGAATGACCAGTGGTGGGAGGCGGGCAAGTCGTTCTACGGCGGTGGCACTCGGCGGGCCGGCGGCGGCAATGCGGAAGGCACGTTTCTAAAGGCAATCGACATTCAGACGGGAAAAACCGTTTGGGAGATACCGGATGTAGGAGGCGGGATTCTGGGAAGCGGTCTTATGGCCACAGCCGGCGACCTGGTTTTCTATGGAGACGGCAACGGCGCCTTTATCGCCGCCGACGCGAGGAACGGGAAGCTGCTGTGGCATTTTAACGCCGGCCAGAAGTGGAAGGCGGGACCGATGACCTATACAGTGGACGGCAACCAGTACATCGGTGTTGCAGCGGGGTCTACGATACTGGCATTCAGTTTGCGGTAATGCTAAGCCGTCACTGTCCAGGCGTTTTGCTCATACTTCCGTTTGAAGACATCCTGGCGCAGCATCAGTCCACAGCCGGGCAGGTGTCCGGCACGTGCATCTTGCCTTCCTTAAATCCTTCTTCCAGCGAGAAGAGAGGCAGCGGCAGACTGAATAAAATCACGACGATTCATGACGAACTTTATCCGAGCGCTGGCTCATTTTTTGATCCCTTGCCGCGCTTGCTTGTAGTGAACATCCGGCTGGGCGCGCAATTCAGCGGCTTTTTCCTCAGGCGCGGTATCGCTCAGGAAATTACCACCGCCGATCTCGGGACCTGCCAGATATTTCAGCAGATTCGGTCGCCGCAGCGGCGGATGAAACTCGATGTGAAAATGGAACCCGCGGTAATCGCCGCCATCGGTCGGCGCCTGATGCAACGTCATAACGTAAGGGAATGGCATTCGCCACAAATTATCGAATTTCACCACCACAGATTTGAGCGCCGCTGCCAAGTCGCGCGCCTCCACTTCGGTGAGCGTCGCAAGACTCGCGTGCGTCTGTTTGGGGGCAACGAAAACTTCATAGGCGTAACGCGCGAAGTAAGGCAGGAAAGCAATCGCCGATTCATTCTCAAAAATGATGCGCCGCCTGTCCTCGTATTCCGATCTGAGAATGTCCTGGAAAAGAATCGTTCCTGTTTCGGCCAAATGCTTTCGTGAAACCCGGGCTTCTGTCTCGATCGTTTTGAAGACGAAATTGGTGGCGTAAATTTGGCAGTGCGGGTGCGGGTTGGAGACCCCGACCACTTCGCCCTTGTTTTCGAAAATCAGCACGTGGCTGATTTCATCGTGCCTGCCGAGTTCGCCGTATTGCTCCCGCCAGACGCCCAGCAGTGCTGTGATTTCGCAGATTTCCAGCTCGGCGAGCGTCAGATTGTGCTTCGGGCTGTAGCATACTACGCGCGCAATACCGGTCGCGGGCCGGCTGCGGTAAATCCCATTTGGCGCCGCGAAATCCCGCGGCGCATCCAAACCCACGCACGGGTGATCGTTGTCAAAAACGAACGTGGCGGTGTAGTGAGCGTTGCGCTGGCCACTGACGCGCGCGTTGCCGGGACAAAGATAGCAATCAGGCAGGTAATCGGGCAGGGCTACCTCCTCATGCTCGACTGTCCTGCCGATCCACGGACGGTTCTGGCGGTGCGCGGCCACAATAATCCATTCCTCACGCAACGGGTGCCACCGCTCTTCCCAAGTCATAATTCATCCGTCGATAGACTTCTCTGAAAACATCGGCCTCCACCGGCCTCGGGAAGCTGTGAAAAAATTAACCACCAAGACCTACCGCGGCAGGGCCGCAACCAAAGGGAATCATGATTAGCCGCGTTGGTTTTAGCCCGCCTGAGGCGGGCGTCAGTGAGTAGCCCCGTCCATAACCCCGGATTATTCACAAACGTTCCCACAAAGGCACAGAGAGCACAAAGGTAGCACAGAGAGCGGGGCTGAATCTTGAAGTATGAAGACTCGTCAAGACGGCAGAGTGTTCTTACATGTTTCAGTCTTCATACTTCAAGCTTCAGCGCTGTGCTCTGTGCCACCTTTGTGTTCTCTGTGCCTCCGTGGTGAACATTTGTGAATATGCAGGGTTACGGACGGGGCTACCCACTGACGGCTCTTCGAGCCACACTCCGCACCACATCGGACATCTGCACCTAGCGGAATCTTGACACGCGCTCAATCGAAGTAACAAGATAATGCGCAGCAGATTCGTTGTGAGTCGCGGCGTAGTGTCCGAGTGAACGTAAGAAAGGAGATTATCAAATGCGAACCGTTAGTTGGATCCTGTTGGCTCTCGTGGGGCTGGCGATCCTCTTGGGAAGTCTCGGCTCTGCCAACTTTGCTTATCGGACCCGGCAGGATAGTTTTGCAAACGTAACGCTTGACCAGTTGACGGCAGGGCAGGGCCGCGAAGTCGCTCAGGCGCTACTGGCGCGACGTGGCACTGCGGCGGCGTACGCGGCCGGATTTGCCATCCTCTTCCTTTTTGTGGTTCTGGTTCCCTACCGGCGTGGCGAAGTCTGGGCCTGGTGGGCGATACTTGCAGCCACACTTGGCTTGGTAGCTCTCACCGCGGCGCGAATACCATTCCTCGGCACTCGCTCAGGAGTCGGAACAGCCTGGATTATGCTTGCCGTTGTGGGCGTCGGTCTGCTCCTGGACATAAAACGCCTTTGGTCGTCGTGACCTGTAATCGCCCGTTCCCGCGCCCCGATTATTCGTGAATTAAGAGAACTAGCCACGGATTTACGCTGATTACACGGATAAGATCGGGGTCGGGGGATAGGCGCGATGAACGGCTTCGTACGGTCACACTGCAACTCGGTGCTCATCCCCTCCCGACCCCGATCTTATCCGTCCAAATCCGTGTAATCTGTGGCCGGTTCTTTCAGTTCGTGAATAATCCAGGCGCGAGGACATGCGTGTCAAGGTTGAGCATTCCACTTAACGCCTGTAGAGAACAGATCCCCTCTGACTTTAATCTTACCTTTCATCGAGCCGATCAGTTTTTTATTGCTCTCCTCCGATACGGGGATAACCTTTGCAATTGGGCGGCCTTTCTTGGTCACGAGAATCCCATTAGGATCTTTTAACCACCAAGGACACCAAGGTCACCAAGGGTCTGATTTGTCAGACACTGGAATTCTGGCTTTGTGACCTTGGTGTCCTTGGTGGTTTAAATTTCTTGTCCAAAAAACATGTGACACGTTTGTATCGCGGAGAGATAAGATCCTTTTGTCAGCAGCCTTTGGTAGTTGCGCATCCCGTTC